>JAHJNP010000267.1 GCA_018820745.1 Gammaproteobacteria bacterium | reverse complement strand
TGTTCCAGCAGTACTCGCTGTTTCCCTGGCTCTCCGTTCGCAAGAACGTGGAGTTCGGTCTCAAGCAGAAGGGGATGGACGCCAACCACCGTGAAGAGGCGGCCCGCACGCTGCTCGGCCTGGCCGGCCTGCTCGCCTTCGAGAACCACTACCCGGACCAGCTCTCCGGCGGCATGAAGCAGCGCGTCGGCATCGTCCGCGCACTGGCCACCAGCCCGCAGGTGCTGCTGATGGACGAGCCATTCGGTGCGCTCGACGCGCAGACCCGGGTGGTGATGCAGCAGATCCTCACCAATATGTGGCAGCGCTTCCGCATCTCGGTGCTGTTCATCACGCACGACATCGACGAGAGCATCTTTTTGTCGGACCGGGTTTATGTGATGACGGCGCGACCGGGACGGATCAAGGCCGAGATCCCCATTTTGCTGCCGCGTCCGCGCACGCCCGACATGGCATCGAGTCCCGAATACCTGCGGATCAAGCAGCAGTTGCGTGACCTGATCACCGAGGAAAGTCTCAAGGCGATGGGCGGTGAACTGAAGGACAGCGGGCTGGCTGGCTTCGATGTCGAGGTCGGACCGAAGGGCGTAGCGGAACTCATCTGAACGACAGGCCGGCATGCCGGCCTGTCGTTTAACTCAACTTGTTATGACATGTAATGCCAATGTGGAAAGGACAAGCCATGGCGTCGACCCTGCAGCTGAATCTTGATGGATTTGAATACGATGACCTGTATCGGGCCTCGCAGCTTCCGCTTCTGGACGCACGCTTCGACGCATGGCTTGCCGGGCGCGACGGCGCACTCCGGGCGCGCTACCGCGACTACCGCAACGGCGGCGAGTCGGTCGGCCCCGATGAATCGAGCCTGCTGATCGCCGTGGCGTATGAACTGGAGGATTTTCTGGTGGGGGCGTTCGGCGTCGGTGAGTCGCGCGATGGCCTGCGCGCGGCGCAGGAACGCGACGCGGTCGTGCATGCCTTCAAGCGCGAGTTCGTCAAGCGCCGCATCCGCAAGCAGCGCAAGCAGCCGGCGCGGGATTTTGCCGAGCTCGACCCGTTGATCCCATCGCGGCCGAATGCCGACCACGAATGGAGCGTCGCCCGCTTCTGGGTCGACGCATCGGAAGCCGGCAACGCGGCGCAGCTGGCGCTGCTTGAGGAGTGGCTGCACGCCGCGTGCCATAGCGATGCCGGACGGGCGGCGACGTCGGGCTGGGTCAGCCTCGCCCTGCCGCAGGCCACCAATTACTTCAAGCTGGTGCCGATCGTGGCAGTCCCCGGAGAGGATGCAGGCCGCGTGGAAGGCGCTGCCGCTCCGCGCCGGCGGGACGGGTTCGACCTGACCGATGGCCGGCCGGGCCTGCGCGAAACCATGAACCAGGTGCACTACTGCGTCTACTGCCACGACCATTCCGGCGATGTCTGCTCGCATGGATTCCCGGCCAAGGAGGGCGAGGGCTTTCGCGCCAACCCGCTCGACGTATCGCTGTCCGGCTGTCCGCTGGAGGAGCGCATATCGGAAGCCCACACGCTGAAGCGCGACGGCTATACCCTGGGCGCGCTGGCCATGATCATGCTGGACAACCCGCTGCTGCCTGCCACCGGGCACCGCATCTGCAACGACTGCATGAAAAGCTGCATCTACCAGAAGCAGGACCCGGTGAACATTCCCGAGATCGAGACGCGCATCCTCACCGACGTGCTGGAATGGCGCTGGGGGTTCGAGCTTTATTTCACGCTCACGCAATGGAATCCGCTCAACCGTGCGCGCCCCTACCGCCTGCCGTACAACGGCCGCAATACCCTGTGCGTCGGCGCGGGGCCGGCCGGCTTCAATCTCGCGCACCACCTGCTGCAGGAAGGCTTCGGCGTGGTGATCGTCGACGGCCTCAAGATCGAGCCGTTGCCTTCGGAACTGTTCGACGCCAGCGGCCGGCCGACGCAGCCGGTGGAGGATGTCACCGACCTCTACCAGCCGCTCGACGCGCGCACCAATTCAGGCTTCGGCGGGGTCGCGGAATACGGCATCACGGTGCGCTGGGACAAGAATTTC
>JAHJNP010000266.1 GCA_018820745.1 Gammaproteobacteria bacterium | reverse complement strand
CCGTCGGGCAGCGTCAGCGACTTCGAACAGCTGTATCGCACCCAGCTGCGCGAACTGTATCGCCTGCTCGGCGTGGCGCCACCCGCGCTGCTCGATGTGCCGCTGTCCGCCGGCGGCGGCTGGGTGGAAAACGCCGGCACCATGCGCAGGAACGCCTGATGGACCTGGAAATCTCAATGCTGAGGAATTTAGGATGAATTTCGACACCCATCGCGCCGGCCTGCTGCTGCATCCGACCTCGCTGCCGTCCGGCACCCTGGCCGATGCCGGGCGCTGGCTGGATTTCCTGCGGGCGGCGGGAGTCTGCGTGTGGCAGATGCTGCCGCTGGGAATCCCGCTCACGGGCTTGTCGCCCTATCAGTGCGCGTCGGCATTTGCGGTCAATCCGGCGCTGTTTCCCGCTGCGCCGGTGGATATGCACGGTTTTGCCGACTGGCGCAGCCAGCAGGCGCATTGGCTGAAGGATTTTGCGCGCTTCATGGTGATCAAGGCGGAGCAGGGCGATGCACCTTGGACCGACTGGCCGGTCGCGCTGCGCGACCGCGATGCGCCGACGCTGGACGGGTTCGATGCCCGCCACGCCGACAAGCTGCAAGCGGTGATGGTCGAACAGTATCGCGCCGCCGTGCAGTGGCAGGCACTGCGCGCCCAGGCGGCGGCGCGCAGCATCCAGTTGTTCGGCGACATGCCGATTTTCGTCGCTCACGACAGCGCCGACGTGTGGGCGCAGCGCGACCTGTTCCTGCTCGATGCCGAGGGTCAGCCCACCGTGGTGACCGGGGTGCCGCCGGACTATTTCTCGGAAACCGGTCAGCGCTGGGGCAACCCGCACTACAACTGGGATGCAATGCAGGCCGACGGCTTTGCCTGGTGGCGGGCGCGGCTCGCCGCGCACTTCGGGTGGTTCGACCTGGTGCGCATCGATCACTTTCGCGGCCTGGCGGCGGCCTGGGTGATCCCCGCCCATGAACCCACTGCCATCCATGGCGAATGGGTCGAGGCGCCGGGTGCGGCGCTGTTGCAGGCGATTGCCGACGAAATGGGTGAGTTGCCGCTGGTGGCCGAAGACCTTGGCATCATCACCCCGGATGTCACCGCGCTGCGCCACCAGTTTGGCCTGCCCGGCATGGCCGTGCTGCAATTCGCGTTCGACGACCACGCCGACAATCCGCACAAGCCCGAAAACGTGCACCCCGATACCGTGTACTACACCGGCACCCACGATAACGACACTACGCTGGGCTGGTGGCGCACGCGGCCCGAGCATGAGCGCCAGCATGTGATGTGGAAGCTGGGTGTGAGCGACCCCGATGCGGTGCCAGATGCGATGATCGATGCGGTGCTGCAAAGCCGCGCCGCGCTGGCGGTACTGCCGCTGCAGGACGTGTTGCAGCTGGGTTCCGAGGCGCGCATGAACACGCCGGGCACCGACAATGGCAACTGGACCTGGCGGTTTGCCTGGGACGCGCTGCCGCCTGATCTGGCATCCAATTTGCTGGAAAAATTACAGAAAGCCCACCGATGCGAGACGAACCCCAAACCATGAATGCGTCCCCGCAAGCCCCGCTTGGCACCAGCCTGCCCGCGATCGCCCCGCCGATCCTGCGCGTGCAGACCGGCACGCATCACGATCCGTTCGAGGTGCTGGGCATCCACGCCCAGCCCGACGGCAGCACCCTGATCCGAAGCTTCATGCCGGCCGCAGAAGCCGTCGAGGTGGCAGGCGGCCGCATGACCCGGGTGGCCGGCACCGACTGTTTCGAGCGGCTGCTGCCGCCCGGCACGCCGGTCGAGGCCCACCCGGTCATGCGCTGGCAGGACAAGCGCGCGGGTGACTGGCACACCGCGCAATGCCCCTACACCTTCGCCCCGCAGCTGGGCGAGATGGATTTGTATCTGCTCGGCGAGGGACGCCATCTCGAAGCCTGGAAAGTGCTGGGCGCGCGCCTCAAGACCATCGACGGCGTGGCGGGCTGCCTGTTTGCCGTGTGGGCGCCCGCGGTGCAGCGCGTCAGCGTGGTCGGCGACTTCAACGAATGGGATGGCCGCCACTATCCGATGCGCTGCCGCGGCACCTCGGGCATGTGGGAATTGTTCATCCCCGGTCTCGCCGCCGGTCCGGCCTACAAATACGAAATTCTCGGCAGCCACGGCCAGCTGGTGAGAAAGACCGACCCCTACGCGCGGCAGATGTTTCTGCGTCCCGAAACCACCAGCCGCGTGCCCGACGACACGCCGCATGCCTGGGGAGACAGCGACTGGATCGCCGCGCGCGCGCATTTCGACTGGCAGCATCGCCCGATCAGCATCTACGAACTGCACCCCGGTTCCTGGCGGCGCCACGACGACGGCAGCTTTTACAGCTGGGGCGAACTTGTCGCGGAACTGATTCCCTACGTGCAGGACCTCGGCTACACCCACATCGAGCTGATGCCGGTGGCCGAGCACCCGCTCGACGCCTCGTGGGGCTACCAGGTGTCGGGCTATTACGCGCCGACCGCGCGCTTCGGCTCGCCGGACGATTTCCGCGCCTTTGTCGACGCCTGTCACCAGGCGAATATCGGCGTGCTGCTCGACTGGGTGCCGGCGCATTTTCCCAAGGACGACTGGGCGCTGGCGCGCTTTACCGGCGAGCCGGTGTACGAGCATGCCGACCCGCGCCGCGGCGAGCACCAGGAATGGGGCACGCTGGTGTTCGATTTCGGCCGCAACGAGGTGCGCAACTTTCTGGTCGCCAACGCGCTGTACTGGCTGGACGAGTTCCACATCGACGGTCTGCGCGTCGACGCCGTCGCCTCGATGCTCTACCTCGACTACTCGCGCAATCCGGGCGAATGGGTGCCCAACCAGTATGGCGGGCGTGAGAATCTCGAGGCGGTTCATTTCCTGCGCGAGATGAACACCGAAGTGCACGGCCGCTTCCCCGGCGTGCTCACCATCGCCGAAGAGTCGACCGCGTGGCCGGCGGTGTCGCGCCCGGTCGAGCTCGGCGGCCTGGGTTTCTCGATGAAGTGGAACATGGGCTGGATGAACGACAGCCTCGATTACATCGAAAAGGAGCCGATCTACCGCAAGTACCAGCACAACCAGCTGACCTTCAGCCAGATGTATGCATGGACCGAAAACTTCGTGCTGCCGCTGTCGCACGACGAAGTGGTGCACCTGAAGAAAAGCCTGCTCGACAAGATGCCGGGCGACGTCTGGCAGCGCTTCGCCAACCTGCGCCTGTTCTATGCGTGGCAGTACGCGCATCCGGGCAAGAAGCTGCTGTTCATGGGCAGCGAGTTCGGCCAGTGGAACGAGTGGAAGGAATCCGGCCAGCTCGACTGGGTGCTGCTCGACTTTCCGGCGCACGACGGCATTCGCACGCTGCTGCGCGACCTCAACCACCTATACCGCAACGAGGCCGCGCTGTACGAGTTCGACTTCGAGCCGCGCGGATTTCGCTGGATCGACTGCCACGACGCCGACCAGTCGGTGCTGAGCTTCGTGCGCCAGGGGCAGGAAGACGCCGCACAGATGGTGGCGCTGTTCAACTTCACCCCGGTGCCGCGCCGCGCGTACCGCATCGGCGTGCCGTCGGCGGCGGCTTGGTGCGAGGTGCTGAACACCGACTCAATGTATTACGGCGGCAGCAACCTCGGCAACGGCCAGCCGCTGCAGCCGCAGAACCTGCCGTGGATGGGATACGAATATTCCGTCGAAGTGACGCTGCCGCCGCTGGGTGCGATTTTTCTGAAACCATGTTGATGAGCGAGGGGTCAGGATTCAGGGGCCAGGGATCAGGGATCAGGGGGCTTAGTGCTTTGCGCCTTTGAACAGGCGCGGCCAAGGCCGCACAAACCCTGACCCCTGAATCCTGAATCCTGACCCCTAAAAATAATGAAACGCGGAAAAATGAAAATCCTGTTTGTGGCCAGCGAAGCCTATCCGCTGGTGAAAACCGGCGGGCTGGGCGACGTGCTCTACAGCCTTCCGCATGCCCTGCACGCGCGCGGCGCCGATGTCCGCCTGGTGCTGCCGGGCTACCGTGCGCTGCTGCGCCAGCTCGATCAGGTGCGCATGCTCGGCTGGCTCGACGTGCGCGGTGCCGAAGGCATTGTCAGCGCGCGCATCCTGGAAACGCGCCATCCCGATTATGCGTTCCCGTTGTGGGTGGTCGATTGCCCTGCGCTGTTCGACCGCGAGGGCAATCCCTATGTCGACGAAAGCGGCCTGGACTGGCCGGACAATGCCGAGCGCTTTGCGGTGTTTGCACGGGTG
>JAHJNP010000265.1 GCA_018820745.1 Gammaproteobacteria bacterium | reverse complement strand
GGCGACAACGGACGGCGTGGTGCGGGTGCCCTCGGCGTTTTCGATCACCTTCGGCTTGCCGTTTTCCATCACCGCCACGCAGGAGTTGGTGGTGCCCAGGTCAATGCCAATAATGCGTCCCATGATGCGTTCCTTCTAAAAAGATTGAATTGATTGAAATATTGGGGAGGTTGGCACTATTTCAAGCGTCCTTGCCCTTGGCAACCATCACCAGCGCCGGCCGCAGCGTGCGCTCGTTGAGGCGGTAGCCTTTTTGCAGCACCGTCACCACCGTGTTGGCCGGCTGGTCGGACTCGACCACCTGGATGGCCTGATGCTGGTGCGGGTCGAACTTCTCGCCCAGCGGGTCGATGTCGACGAGGTTGAATTTGCCGAAGGCCGCCGCCAGCTGCTTGAGCGTCAGCTCGACGCCGTCCTTCATGTTTTCCACGCTCGGCGACTCGGCTGCCAGCGCCGCTTCCAGGCTGTCCTTCACCGCCAGCAGTTCGCTGGCGAAGTTTTCCACCGCGAACTTGCGCGCCTTGTCGACGTCTTCCGCCGCGCGGCGGCGCATGTTCTCGGTTTCCGCCTTGGCGCGCAGCCAGGCATCGTGATGCTCGGCCGCCTGCAGCTCGGCCGCTTTCAGCAGCTCTTCGAGACTGGGCATGATTTCCTTCTCGGGGTGGGTTTTGGCCGTGTTGGTGCCGGTTTTGATGTCGTCCTGCATGTGTTCTCCCAATTGGTTCTCGCGAAAAGCTGGGGGCGAATGGCAGGGTTTCAAGAGGTGGAAGTCAATTTCCCTGCGCCGGGAAGGGAAAGGCGGCTTGGGGATCGACTTCGGTTTGCCGCGCGCAGGTGCTTCCGGTATGATGCGGCGCTCCCGGAGAGGTGGATGAGCGGTTTAAGTCGCACGCCTGGAAAGCGTGTTTAGGATAATATCCTAACGCGGGTTCGAATCCCGCCCTCTCCGCCACACATTATTCGACCACGCTGAACTTCATGCCGAAACATGCCTACCACGGCAGGCTGTCCGTGGTTGTTCCCGTCAAGAACGAACAGGACAACGTCGAGCCGCTGGTGCGCGAAATCGCCGCAGCGCTGTCGGCCAGCACCACGTTCGAAATCATTTACGTCGACGACGGCAGCACCGATGCCACCCCGGCACGGTTGCAGGCACTGAAGGCCGAATTCCCGATGCTGCGGGCGATCCGCCACCGCGTCTCGTGCGGGCAGAGCCGGGCGGTGACGACCGGAGTGAATGCAGCACGCTACGAGTGGATCGCCACCCTCGACGGCGACGGCCAGAACGACCCGGCCGACATCCCGGCGCTGCTGGCTGAACTGGCCAACCCGGCGCAGCCCGCCAGCCTCGAATTGCTGGCGGGCTGGCGCGCCCGGCGCAACGACACCTTCCTGCGCCGCCTGTCGTCGAAAATCGCCAATGGCGTGCGCTCGCGCATGCTGCGCGACAACACGCCGGACACCGGCTGCGGCCTCAAGGTGTTCGCCCGCGAAACCTTCCTGGCTTTGCCCAACTTCGATCACATGCACCGCTTCCTGCCGGCACTGGTGATGCGCAACGGCGGCGCGGTGGTGTCGGTGCCGGTCCACCATCGCGCACGCGAACGCGGCACCTCGAAATACGGCGTCCACAATCGCCTTTGGGTGGGAATCGTCGACCTGTTCGGCGTCGCCTGGCTGCAGCGGCGGGTACGCCTGCCGGCGATCGAGCCCGACTCCGATCTCTGAACGAAAGCGGCCTGGATGAAAGCGCGCGTCATCCTCAAGGGCCTGTCGCTGATGCTGAGCCTGGCGCTGCTGGGCTACCTGTTCAATGCCAGCGATCTCGGCAGCAGCGTCAACGAGGCCTGGATCGATGCGCGGGTGCGCGGCCACGGCGTCAACGGCGCGCTGCTGTTTCTGCTGATGGGCGGGCTGTTCACCGCGATCGGCCTGCCGCGCCAGATCATCGCTTTTCTCGGCGGCTACGCCTTCAGCATCGGGCTGGGCACGATGCTCGGTGCGCTGGCGGCGCTGCTCGGTTGCATGCTGAGTTTTGTTTATGCGCGCTTTTTCGGCAAGGGTCTGCTGCGCGCACGGCTGGGACAACGCGCCGGGCGTTTCGATCGCTTCATTCACGATCACCCGTTTTCGATGACGGTGCTGATCCGGCTGCTGCCGGTGGGCAGCAATCTGCTGACCAATCTGGCGGCAGGCATTTCCAGCATTCGCCCCGTGCATTTTTTTTCCGGCACCTTGTTCGGCTATCTGCCGCAGACATTGGTATTCGCGCTGGTCGGCAGCGGCGTCCACATCGCCCCGGCGCTCAAAATCGCGCTGGCCATCGGCCTGTTCCTGATCTCCGGCGCACTCGGCGCTTATCTTTATCACCGTTTCCGACACGGCCAGAGTCTCGATCCGCAAATCGATGCCGCGCTGGACGAAACCGAACCTTCAACGCCTGAACCTGATGCGAAATCCTGATTTCTCCGGGCGCGGCCTGCTGCTGAGCCTGCTGCTGCTGGCGACGCTGACTGCGGTGGCGCTGTTGACGAGGCCGCTGGCGCCGATCGACGAAACGCGCTACGTCAGCGCCGCCTGGGAGATGTGGCTGCGCGGCGATTTCCTGGTGCCGTTCAAGAACGGTGAGCCCTACAGCCACAAGCCGCCTTTCATGTTCTGGATGTTCCATGCGGGCTGGGCGCTGTTCGGTGTCAACGACTGGTGGCCGCGCCTGGTGCTGCCGCTGTTTTCTGCCGGTGCGCTACTGCTGACCTATTTGCTCGCCCGTCGTCTGTGGCCGCAGCATGCCGGTCTCGGCGGACGGGCTGCGCTGGTGCTGGTGAGCGCGCTGCTGTGGGCGCTTTTCTCCACCTCGGTCATGTTCGACGTGATGCTGGCATTCTGGGTGCTGTTCGGCATGCACGGCGTGCTCGCCGCCGCCGCGGGCAAGCGGCGCGGATTTGTCCTGCTGGGAATCGCAATTGGGCTCGGCGTTCTGACCAAGGGGCCGGTCATTCTGCTGAATTTGCTGCCGATCACCGTGCTGGCGCCCTGGTGGAATCCGGGTCTGCGTTGGGGCCGCTGGTTCGGCGGCGTGCTGCTGGCGGTACTGCTGGGCGCGGCCATCGCGCTGATGTGGGCGATCCCGGCCGGCATGGCGGGCGGCGAAGCGTATCGCAATGCGATTTTCTGGGGCCAGACCGCTGACCGCATGGTCGAGTCTTTCGCCCATCGGCGGCCGTTCTGGTGGTATCTGCCGCTGTTGCCGCTGCTGCTGTTTCCGTGGTTTGTCTGGCCCGGGCTATGGAAGGCGCTGGCGCATCACCGCCGGCTCGGCCTGGATCGCGGCATGCGCTTTTGCCTGGCCTGGATGCTGCCGGTGTTTATCGCGTTTTCCTTCATCAGCGGCAAGCAGCCGCATTATCTGGTCCCTTTGTTTCCGGCGTTTGCTTTGCTGATGGCACGCGTGCTGGCAGACCGCTCAAGTTCCCGCGTGGGTTTGCCGGCGCTGCTGGTCATGGCGTTGGGGGGGGCATTGATTCTGGCGGCCAGCGGGCAGGTTGCCGCACTGCACGACCAGGTGGCGGCGTTGCCGCCAGTCTGGCCGGGCGTGCTGCTGGTGCTGCTGGCCCTGGCGGTTTGGGTGGCCGGGCGGCGGGGCGTTTCACCGGTGCTGAATCTGGCACTGCTGGGGGTGGCCATGGTGGCATTGGTGCAGTTGGCCGCCACACGCTCGATCGGCCCCCTCTACGACATCAAGCCGATGGCGCAGGCGATCAGGCAGGTGCAGGACGAAGGGTTGCCGGTGGCGAATGCTGCGAGATACCACGCGCAATACCAGTTCCTGGGCCGTCTGGAAGCTCCGCTGGTCGAACTTCAGGGTGTCGAACTGACGCGTTGGCTGGCCGCGCACCCTGAGGCCTATGTGGTGATTTATCTGAAAGACGGGCAGAACCTGGATGCGATTCCAGCCCGGCACAAACAGGCGTATCGCGGGGGGGCGGCCGTTCTGGTGAACGCGCAGGCAGCGGCCAGACTGCTACCCGTTCACGTTGAGTAGAAGCGCTTAAGCTTCGGCGGCGGCGTCGCGCGGCGGCAGCACCACTTCGCGCGAGGGCGAAATGGTCGAGATGGCGTGCTTGAAGATCATCTGCGCGGCCTGATCCTGCCCTTTGAGCAGCACCACGAACTGGTCGAACGATTCGATCCGCCCCATCAGCTTGATGCCGTTGACAAGAAACACCGACACCGGAATGCGCTCCTTGCGCAGGGTGTTGAGGAAGACGTCTTGCAGTTGATTGTGTTCTTTGGCCATGTTCGGCTCCCTGTAGGTGAAGGCGGAGCGATGCCCCGCCTAATTTTTTATTAGCTGATTATTCGATTTTTGCATCGACGCGCGCAGCCGCGATGGCGTCGCGGATGCGCAACTGCTGCAATTGCTTGACGATTTCGCCGCGCACCGCATCCAGCGGCGGCATCGTCGGCTGGCGCGTATCGTCGAGGCGAATGACGTGGTAGCCGAACTGCGTCTTCACCGGCGTCTTCGTGGTTTCGCCCTTTTTCAGGCCGGCCAGTGCGTCGGAAAACTCCGGCACGTACGCGCGGCGGTCGGACCAGTCGAGCGCGCCGCCGTTCTTGGCGGAGCCGGGGTCTTTCGATTGTTTCTTGGCGAGATCCTCGAACTTGGCCTTCTTGCCGAGGTCGGCAATGATCTTTTTCGCTTCGGCTTCGGTTTGTACCAGGATGTGGTGCGCGCGGTACTCCGGTTCAACCGGTCCCGCTTTGGCCTTGTCATAGGTGGCCTGGATTTCTGCGTCGGTGATCGGGTGGGCTTTGACGTAGTCTTCCAGGTAGGCCTTGGCCAGTTGATCCTGGCGGCGGATATCCAGTGCGGCGGCCAGTTGCGGGTTCTTGTCGAGCCCCTTGTCCTGGGCGGCGCGCGACAGCAGTTCCAGGTTGATCAGCGACTCGCGCACGCGCGCGTCGAGTTGCGGGGAGTCGGGCTGCCCCTGGGACATTTCACGTTTGACCAGTTCGCCGTACAAGGCGGGAATTTCCTTGCCGTTGACCACGGCCAGCGGTTTGCTGGCGTCAACTGCAGGGGTGGCCACAGCAGGGGCAGGGGTCTGTGCTAGCGCCAGCGGGGACAGGGCCAGCAGGATCAGGGCGGGGAGAGGGGCGAGGCGCATGGGGATTCCTTTTAAAGTTCTTCCGGGGTTAGGGCGGTAATCGACAGCGCGTGGATATCGCGCTGCATCAGCTCGCCCATGGCTTCGTAAACCAGCCGGTGACGGGCGAGGGTGGAGAGGTTACGGAACCTGGGTGACACTATTGTGAGACGGAAATGCCCGCCGCCCGATGCGGCACCGGCATGGCCCTTGTGCTGGGCGCTTTCGTCTTCCAGGGTATAGGTTTCGGGTTCCAGCGCGGCGAGGCGCTGGCGGATCAGATCGGTCGTGCTCATTGAGGGAACACTTTCTTGAATGGTTTGACGCTGACGCCGGCATAGATGCCCGCTGCCACGTAGGGATCGGCATCGGCCCATGCTTGCGCGTCGGCCAGCGTGGCGAATTCGGCGACGATCAGGCTGCCGGAAAAGCCTGCGCTGCCCGGGTCGTTGCCGTCGATGTTGGGGAACGGGCCCGCCAGCAGCAGCCGTCCGGCCTGTTGCAGCGCGTGCAGGCGATCGAGATGCGCGGGGCGGGCGGCAAGCCGCAGATTCAGGCTGTCGGGCACATCCTGCCCGACGATGGCATAAAGCATTATTGTTTTTCTTCCTTGTCCAGTTTGGCTTGGTCCAGATCGGCTTTATCCAGGTATTTGGTCAGCATCATGCTCTGACCGATCACGAACACCAGCATCAGCCCCAGACTGCCGAACAGCTTGAAGTTGACCCAGGCATCAGTCGAGAAGTTGAAGGCGACAATCAGATTTGCAAGCCCCATGACGGCAAAAAATCCGCCCCAACTCGCATTCAGTCGACTCCAGGCGGGAGCAGGAAGTTCCATCTGCTTGCCCATCAGGCTTTTGATGACGTTGCGGCCAAAGGCCGCGGCGCCAAAAATGATGGCGGAAAAGATCCAGTACAGCACGGTCGGCTTCCACTTGATGAAGCTCTCGTCGTGCAGCCACAGGGTGGCGCCGCCGAACACCACGATGATGCCCAGGGTGACCCAAAGCATGGTTTCGACCTTGTGACCGCGCAGCTTGACCCAGCCGATCTGCCCGAAGCTGGCGACGATGGCGACCAGGGTGGCGAGGTAGATGCCGGGCTTTTCGCCGGCGCCCGCGGGCTGCGGCAGACCCACGCCGGCCATGAAGGCGCGCGTGGCTTCGGCGTTGGCATCGCCGATTTTGTAGGCGATAAAAAAGATAATGACGGGAAACAGGTCGAACAGCAGTTTTTTCATGGTGCTTTTTTCATTCGGATGGCACTTCGGCCCGCTGAAATTCGGGCGGCTGCTTATTTTGCTATGATTCCCCCTCCTGACCAAGCGCTTTTGCCCTGGTCGCCCGCTCCCGATCATCGATGCTCAATATCGATCTGCATTGCCATTCCAATGTGTCCGACGGTGTGTTGTCGCCCGCCGACGTGGTTGCCCGCGCCGCGGCCAACGGCGTGCACGCGCTCGCCCTGACCGATCACGACGACGTGGCAGGGATCGCCGTTGCGCAGATGGCAGCGGACGCGGCCGGGCTGACGCTGATCCCCGGCGTCGAAATCTCGGTGAGTTGGGGCGGACAGACGGTCCATATCGTCGGCCTGCGCATCGATCCGCTGAACCCTGAACTGGCCG
>JAHJNP010000264.1 GCA_018820745.1 Gammaproteobacteria bacterium | reverse complement strand
TGGACATCAAGATCACCGGAATCACGACGGAAATCATGCAGGCCGCGCTGACGCAGGCCAAGGAAGGCCGCCTGCACATCCTCGACATCATGAAGTCATCGGTGTCGGCCACCCATGAGATGTCGGCTTACGCGCCGCGCATCATCGCGATGAAGATCAACCCGGAAAAAATCCGCGACGTCATCGGCAAGGGCGGCGCTGTCATCCGCGCGCTGACCGAGGAAACCGGCACCCAGATCGACATTCAGGAAGATGGCAGCGTAAAGATCGCCTGCACCAGCATGGAAGCCGGCGAGCTCGCGAAGAAGCGCATCGAGGAAATCACCGCCGAAGTCGAAGTCGGCAAGGTGTACGAAGGCCCGGTCATCAAGCTGCTGGACTTCGGCGCGATCATCAACGTGCTGCCGGGCCGCGACGGCCTGCTGCACATTTCACAGATCGCCCATGAGCGCGTCAACGCCATCGGCGATTACCTGAAGGAAGGCCAGGTCGTGAAGGTGATGATTCTGGAGGCTGACGAAAAAGGCCGCCTGCGGCTGTCGATGAAGGCCCTGCTGGAAGCGCCCGCCCCGGCACCCGCCCCGGCGCCGAGCAACGAGGAAGAAGCCAGCTAAGCCAGCAGCGCTCCTCCGGCCGGCGGAACGTTGCCGGCCCCAATAAAAAACGCGCCACCCGGCGCGTTTTTTATTGGGCCAATCAGCTCGGCAGTCAGACCACTTCACCCAGGAACGCCTGCCACCAGCGCTTGCGCTGGCCGGTCACCACGCCACTCATTTCGAGTTCGCGCGGCGGCGTGCGGCTCATCACCCAACCCGGCAGCACCGACGATTTCGTCGAACTGGAACCGCACGAACTGCCGAGGTGATTGGGATCGTAGATCTTGATGAAGCTTGGCGCATCGAGGTTGTCGGCGTAAACAATTGCGCAGTAATCCTCGTGATGCTCGCGCCGCAGCAGTTCATCCAGTTCGCTCATGAACTGTTGCACCTTGTCGGCAGCGGAAGGTTCTTGCGGCACCTGCTGACCGACCGCATACAGATACCAGCCCGCCCGGGAATCCACTTTTTCCCAGAATGCCGTCAGCTGATCCCAGCGCATCACGCTGTAAAGCAGGCCATTGAAACTACGGTCAAATTCGCTGGTGTCGGTCATGTGCGCTTTGCGGGTGGGCTGAATGGGCAAGCTGACTGGGCTGGCTTATTTGAAGGCCTGGCGTGCCAGGTTCATTTGGCGACCTGACGTTCGCGAATTTCCTCGAGCGTCTTGCAGTCGATGCACATCGTTGCAGTCGGACGCGCCTGCAGGCGATCCAGGCCGATTTCGATGCCGCAGGATTCGCAATAGCCGTAATCGCCGCTGTCGATATTGGCGATGGTTTCGCTGATTTTCCTGATCAGCTTGCGCTCGCGATCGCGGTTGCGCAGCTCGAGCGCCATGTCCGATTCCTGGGTGGCGCGGTCATTGGGATCGGCAAACACCGTCTGCTCGTCCTGCATGGAATGCAGGGTGCTGTCGATATCCTGCGACAATTCGGCTTTCCAGGCTTCGAGCATTTTTCGAAAATGCCCGAGCTGTTTTGCATTCATGTATTCTTCGCCTTTTTTTGCCTTGTACGGCTCAAAGCGCATCAAAGTTTCAGCCATCTTGTTCTCTTTGAAGTTAGGGTAATCAGGGTTTGGCCCAACCTGACTTAATATCAGAATCGCTTAACTATCGCAACCCACATGACACTACACGCCCTACTCTTCGACGTTGACGGCACCCTGGCCGACACCGAGCGCGACGGCCACCGCCCCGCTTTCAATCAAGCCTTTGCCGACGCTGGCCTCGACTGGCACTGGGACGTCGCCCTCTACGGCAAACTGCTCGCCGTGACCGGCGGCAAGGAACGGATCAAGCACTATATCGACCAGTTTCGGCCGGACTACAAAAAGCCGGCCAACTTCGACGAACTGGTGGCGGAACTCCACCGGGCCAAGACCCGGCACTTCGCGACGCTCGCCGCGCACGGCGGCATCCCCATGCGGCCCGGGGTCAAGCGGCTGCTGATCGAAGCACGCGCGGCCGGATTGCGGCTGGCGATCGCCACCACCACCACCCTGGAAAACGTCACCGTGCTGCTGGAGCACAGCCTCGGCTCAGGCAGCCAGGACTGGTTCGAGGTCATCGCGGCAGGCGACATCGTGCCGGCCAAGAAGCCCGCTTCCGACATCTACCATCTGGCGCTGGAAAAAATGGGACTGGAACCCGCCGTTTGCCTGGCATTCGAGGATTCGGAGAACGGCCTGCGCGCGAGCCTGGGCGCCGGCCTGAAAACGCTGGTGACGGTCAACGACTACACGCTTGACCACGACTTCACCGGCGCTGCGGTCGTGCTGTCCGATCTCGGTGAACCTGACGCGCCCAACCGGCTGCTGGCCGGCCCCGATCTCGGCCAGCCCTTCGTCGACATGGCCTACCTCAGAACGCTGCACCAGCGCTGACCCCTGACCCCTGACCCCTGACCCCTAGGGATTGTGCATCAACGCCGCTTCGAGCGTGTTCTCCAGCAGGGTCGCCACGGTCATCGGCCCCACCCCGCCCGGCACCGGGGTAATCCAGCTGGCGCGCTCCATCGCGGGTTCGAAGTCGACATCGCCGACCAGCTTGCCGTCGGGCAGGCGGTTGATGCCGACGTCGATCACGATCGCGCCTTCGCGTATCCAGTCGCCCGGGATCATGCGTGGCTTGCCCACCCCCACCACCAGGATTTCGGCCGAGCGCACAAAGCTTTCCAGATCGCGCGTGGCGCTGTGGCACACGGTAATGGTGCAGCCCGCCAGCAGCAGTTCCAGGCTCATCGGCCGGCCGACGATGTTGGACGCGCCGACCATCACTGCATTCTTGCCGCGCAGTTCCTCATTGGTCGCGCGCAGCAGCGTCATGATGCCGCGCGGCGTGGACGGCCGTAGCGTCGGCATCTTCACCGCCAGGCGACCGATATTGTAGGGATGGAAGCCGTCGACGTCCTTGTCCGGCCGGATGCGCTCGATCACGGTCTCCGTATCGATGTGCACCGGCAGCGGAAGCTGCACCAGGATGCCGTCGATGGCAGGGTCGGCGTTCAGCGTGTCGATCAGCGCGAGGAGTTCGTTCTGGGTGGTGGTGGTCGGCAGGTCGTGCGAGACGCTGGTGACGGCGGCGCGTTCGCAGGCGCGCTTCTTGTTGCGCACGTATACAGCGGAGGCAGGATCGCCACCAACCAGGATTACCGCCAGCCCGGGGCGGCGCTTGCCCTGCGCCTCGCGTTCGGCCACCTTGTCGTGGACCACTGCGAGGATGGTGTCGGCCATGGCCTTGCCGTCTAGAATTCGTGCGCTCATCAAGGCAACCCTAAAGCAAAAGCGTGATTTTCCCGGAACCCCTCATCCGACTCAAGCAAAAATTGACCCGGCCAATTCGGCCATGTATAGTCTCGCTTCTCCGAATTCGGCTGTAACGAATAAATAGGATTTCGGGGTGTAGCGCAGCCCGGTAGCGCGCCTGCTTTGGGAGCAGGATGTCAGGAGTTCGAATCCCCTCACCCCGACCACCCCCAATTGTCCCAAGTAAGAATAGCGCCCGAGAAGTGTGTCTCTGCCCGTAGCTCAACTGGATAGAGCACCAGCCTTCTAAGCTGGGGGTTACAGGTTCGATTCCTGTCGGGCAGACCAAGTTTTTCCGTTGTTGGCATTGCCAACGACATCAATGGTGGACGTAGCTCAGTTGGTAGAGTCCAGGATTGTGATTCCTGTTGTCGTGGGTTCGAGCCCCATCGTCCACCCCATCTATTGGCAAGAAATGAACAAAGCCCGCGCAAGCGGGCTTTGTTCATTTTGCATGCACCATGATGTCTAACTTCAGTCGCGAATCTCGCCGTCGACATACAGCCAGCGCCCATCCATACGCTCGAAGCGACTGGTTTCGTGCAGCCTGAATGCGCGTCCATTGAGCTTGTAGCGCGCGACGAATTCCACCGTGGCATGGCCATCGTCCAGAGGCGTGTGTGCTTTCACTGCCAGCCCCAGCCACTGCGGACGCGGCGTGGCGTCGAGTCCGATTGCAGCGGGACGGGTAGCGGGGTGCCAGGTCGCCCGCAGGTAATCCTCCAGCCCCAGCACATAGGCGCTGTAGCGCGAGCGCATCAGGCGCTCGGCATCCGGAACAATCTCGCCGGCATGAAACGTTCCGCAGCAGGTCTCAAGATTGCGCCCCGATCCGCACGGACAGGTCGCGCCACTCATGGCTTTTTCACCGGGCAGCGCAGCTTGGGCTGGATGTGCGGCCACACGGCATCGAGCATATGGGCCTGCGCCTTCTCGTTCGGGTGGATGCCGTCGGCCTGCATCATGCCGTCCTTGACGCCCACGTCGCAGACAAAACACGGCACGCGAATAATGTTTTCCTCGCGCGCCACGTCGACATACAGCTTCGCCACCGCGTCGGCATACGGCTTGCCGTAATTGGGCAGCACCGGCGCTTCGAGCAAGACCACCCAGGCGCCCGCCGCCTTGGCCTGGCGGATCATCGTGACCAGGTTCTGCCGGATCACCGCCGGCGGCGTGCCGCGCAGGGCATCGTTGCCGCCGAGCGCGATCAGCACGCCTTGCGGATGGTGCCTGTCAAGCGCCGGCTGCAGGCGCTGCAGGCCGTTCTGCGTGGTGTCGCCACTCACGCTGGCATTGATCACGCGCCACTGCTGATTTTTTTGCGGCGGTGCGGTTTTTTTCAGGCGTGCATCGAGCAGATCCACCCAGCTTTTTCCCGCGGCAAGGCCGTAACCGGAACTCAAGCTGTCGCCGACAATCAACACAGTGCACGAGCCGGCCAGCGCCCAGCCCGGCAGCCACACCAGCAACAACAGCACCCATACGCGATAATTCATTCATTCACCTTAATCTGACCACCCTTCAATGACGCCCCCAGACAGCGCCCAGTTCCCTGCTGAATCAACCAGCGCATCGCAATCGCACGGCGTCGTCATCGCCCGCGCCCTGTCGCAGCGCGTGACCACGGGCGACGGCGAGCTCGCCATCCTGAGCGAAGTCGAGCTCGCGGTCAAAGCCGGCGAAACGCTCGCCATCACCGGCGCCTCGGGCTCCGGCAAGTCGACCCTGTTGGGCCTGCTGGCGGGACTCGACCGGCCGTCGGCGGGCGAAATCATGCTGCTTGGCCAGCGTCTGGGCGACCTCGACGAGGATGCCCGCGCCCGGCTGCGCGCCGGCCGTATCGGCTTCGTGTTCCAGTCGTTCCAGCTGTTGCCCGCGCTCAGCGCGCTGGAAAACATCCTGCTGCCGCTGGAACTGGCCGGCCGCGCCGACGCGCGCAAGCGCGCGGCCTACTGGCTCGACCGCGTCGGCCTTGCCGCGCGCGCCGCACACACGCCGCGCCAGTTGTCCGGCGGCGAGCAGCAGCGCGTCGCCCTCGCGCGCGCCTTCGCCACCGACCCCGAAATCGTGTTTGCCGACGAACCCACCGGCAACCTCGACGCCGACACCGGCGCGCGCATCATCGAACTCCTGTTCGAGCTCAACGCCTCTGCCCGCACCACCCTGATCCTGGTCACCCACGACGAGGCACTGGCGGCGCGCTGCCAGCGCCGGCTGCATCTGGTCGCCGGCCAGATGCAGCCGGCGGCCCGCGCATGACCTTCCTGCGGCTCGGCCTGTGGCTGCTGCAGCGAGAACGCGCCAATGGCGAGTGGCGCGTACTGCTGCTGGCGCTGATCATCGGCGTCGGCAGCGTGTCCACCACCGGCTTTCTCGGCGACCGCATCAAGCGCGCGATGAGCGAGCAGGGCGCCAGTTTTCTCGGCGCCGACCTGATGGTCACCAGCCCACGTCCGATCGAGGACTGGCCAGTCCCCGCCGTTGAAAGCGGCGCCCTTGCAAGCAGTTCGCTTGCCACCAGTCGGGCGCTCGAATTCGCCAGCATGGTGAGCCGTGGCGACGCCTTCCAGCTCGCCACGCTGCGCGCGGTCGATGCCGACTACCCGTTGCGCGGCGTGGTGCGCATCGCCGACCGTCCCTTCGAGCCCGGCGCCGCGCGTCCGGCGCAGCCGCCGCCTGGCGCGATTTACGTCGAGCCGTCGCTGCTGCCGCTGCTGTCGGCCAGCGTCGGCGACAGCGTGCAGATCGGCGAAGCCACCTTCCGCATCGCCGGCCTCGTGGCCGAAGAGCCAGGCCAAATCGGCGGCGTGTTCGGCCTCGCCCCGCGCGTGTTCCTGCGCGCCGACGAGGTCGAAACAACCCGCGTGCTGCAGCCCGGCAGCCGCCTCACCTACCTCTATCAGTTTGCCGGCGAACCCGAGCAACTCGCCGCTTTCAGTACGGCACTGAAACCCGCACTCGACAGCACCCAGCGCCTCATCGGCTCGCGCGAAGGCGTCGAAACCCTGCGCGGCGCCTTCGCCAACGCCGACCGCTACATCCAGCTCACCGCATTGATCAGCCTCTTGCTGTCGGTGGCGGCGATCACCATCGCCG
>JAHJNP010000263.1 GCA_018820745.1 Gammaproteobacteria bacterium | reverse complement strand
TGAACAGACCAACGTGCTGGCGCTCAACGCGGCCATTCAGGCGGCGTCTGCGGGTGAAGCCGGGCGCGGCTTCTCGGTGGTGGCAGAAGAGGTGCAGCGGCTGGCGGAACGTTCTGCCGATGCGACCAAGCAGATCGCGGCGATCGTGAAGACCATTCAGTCGGATACCCACGACACGGTGGCGGCGATGGAGGTCTCGACCCAGGGCGTGGTCGAAGGCGCCAAACTGTCCGATGCGGCAGGCCAGGCGCTGGCCGAGATCGGCTACGTGTCGAAAACGCTTGCCGGACTGATTGCCGACATTTCTTCTGCGACGCAGAGCCAGGCGGAATCGACCGCCAAGGTGGCCGAAACCATGCAGGACATCAAGGCGATTTCGGCGCAGACCAGCAGCGGTACGCAGCAGACGGCCGAGTCGATCGGCAGTATGAAGCAGCTGGCGCAGGATCTGAAGAGTTCGGTCGCGGGCTTCAAGCTCGCCTGACCGGATCGGCCGCGATGCGAAGCGAGAAGCCGCTCACGGCCACTGCAATCAACCTCGGGAACAACACACCATGAGCGCCTTACTCGATTACGATACCGGCCCGTTGAACTGGGTGCGCGGCGACATCGATGCCGCCCTGCAAGCCGCCCTGGGGCGCATACAGGCTTACAGTGTCGATGTCGATCTCACCAATGCCCTGCGTCTGGCGCGCGACGATGCGCACCAGGTAACCGGCGCGTTGCGCATGGTTGGCCTGGAAGGCGCCGCCACGCTGGCGGGCGCGCTTGAGTCCACCCTGGATGACGTCAATGAAAACCGTTTGACGGCAAGCGATGAGGTTTTGCGCGCCCTGCGCAATGCCATGGAAGGCCTGCAGCGCTGGGTCAAGGATCTGGCTGACGGACGCGGCAGCGGCGAGCTGGCACTGTTTCCCCTGTACAAGCGTCTGCGTGAACTGCAGGGCGCCGAGCGCGTATTCGAGGGCGAACTGTTTTTCCCCGACCTGCGCTTGCGGGCGCAGGGCAAGGCCGGCAATGACAGCCTGACGCAGGAAGCGCTGGCCGCCGAAGTCAAAACCTTGCGTGGCCTGTTCCAGCGCGGCCTGCTGGCCTTTCTGCGCAATGTCGAAGCAGACCAGGGGCTGCAGCGCATGCGTGATGCGCTGGCCGCAATCGAGCGCATCGCACCGTCGCAGGCCTCGCAAACCTTCTGGTGGGCGTGTGTCGGCTTTGTCGACAGCCTGATCGCACGCGGCGTCGAGGCCGACTTCCACGTCAAGCAGCTGCTCGCTCGTGTTGACCTGCAAATGCGTCGCTTGATGGAAGGCTCGCCGCAGGTCGCTGAACGCCTGCTGCGCGATGCGCTGTTTTTTGTGGCGAAAAGCCAGGCCATGGAAGGCCGCGCCGCGGAAGTCCGCTCGAGGTTCGGCCTCGATCGTTACCTGCCGGGCCGCGGCATGCTCGACCCCGAAGCGCTGGCGCGCATGCGCCCGGTGCTGGATGCCTTGCAGGCGGGCTTGAAGGCCGCGCGTGACAACTGGCATGCCTGCGTGGAAGGCAATGCCGAACAGCAGGAACAGTTCCAGGTCCAGTTGACGCGCATGCAGCCCCAGGCACAGATGCTCGAAAGCAGCGGCCTGCTGCCGCTACTGAACGAACTCGCCGCGGCCGCCGGCGTCGCCGCCGGCCGTGAAGGCGACGCGCGTGAGCAGATGAACCTGGAAGTCGCTGCCACGCTGCTGTTCATGCAAAACGGAATTGACCAGGAAGATGTTCTGCACGCCGATTTTGCGGTTCGTGCCGAAAGTCAGCAGGCACGCCTGCGTGCCTTGATCGAAGGCCGCGAGATGCCGGTCAGTGACGTGGAGTCCGCCAGCCAGCGCGAGGCTGAACGTGACATGCTGGTGCAGATGGCGCTGGAAGTCGGCCAGAACCTGCGGCAGATGGAAGAGGCGCTGGATGCCTTTTTCCGCGATGCCAACGAGCGCGAAGCGCTGGCCAGTCTGCCTGCCCTGGCACAGCAGGCGCAAGGCGCGCTGACCATGCTGGAACTGCCTGATGCCGCCAGCTTGCTTGCCGCAGCCGCCACAACGGCACAATCGTTTGCCAGTGAAGGCTATCCGGACGACGCGACCCAGCAACGCCTGGCCAACGCCTTTTCCAGCCTCGGCCTGTTTATCGAATCCTACTGCGCCGGGCGTGCCGATGCCGCCAGCATGCTGCGGCCGGCGCTGGTCGAGCTTGGCGTAATCGACGCCGACAGCGTCGACGAAAGCGCGTTTGACGACACGGTTGAAGCGGGTCTGCCCACCCGCAAGGCCGAAGTGCAGGCCGGCTATCTGGAATGGCGCGATCAATCCGACGACGCCGCAAAAAAAAAATACCTTGATGCGCTAGTCGAACTCGGCCGCGACGCCGAGTTGATCGATGACGCCACCCTGAAACAGCAGACGCGTGCCGCACTCGACGCCAGCCGGGAGGCGGCCGAAGCACCGCTGGCGCTCGATGCCGACATTGCAGCCATGACCGGCCTGGAATTGCCGGAACGGGCCATGCCTGAAATTCTGCCGACGCAGGAAGAATGGGACGAGCCGGCTGCCGGCGAAGCGGCCCCCTCTTTCGTCGATCTGGTGGAGCCGACAGCGGCGGCCGAGCCGATTGAAATCATGTCTGCCGAGGTCAACGCGCCTGCCGCTGCGGTCGTCGAACTCGCACCGCCAGTCGATGCGACTGAAGCGGTGCTCACCGAGCCGGCAGTGACGGTCGCAACGGAAACCACCGCGCCGGCTGAAAATGCTCTCCTGGCTGTGATCCCTGAAGGGGTCGAGCTGGAACTGCTGGAAATCTTCCTGGAAGAAGCCAACGAAGTGCTGGCGGCCATGGGCGAGGCTTGCCATGTTTGCCAGGGCAATCCCGATGACCCGGATTCTCTGACGGTCATTCGTCGTGGCTTTCACACACTGAAGGGCAGCGGCCGCATGGTTGGCCTGAACGAACTGGGCGAAACCGCGTGGCGTTTCGAACAGTTGATGAACGGCTGGCTGACCGAGAAAAGACCCGCCAGCAGCGAGCTGCTGCGCCTGGTCGGACGCGCCCGTGGCGTGTTCCAGGACTGGGTGGACGCGCTGCTGGCGAACCAGCCGGTGGCGCTGCCGGTTTCCGATTTGCTGGCTGCGGTGGACCGGGTGTCACAGGGGCAACCGCTGGATGCCGCGCCGTCCCCGGTGGTCCCCGCGATCGAGCACGCGGCAGCGCCGGCCGCAATCGAGGCGGCGTTGCCCGAAACGGCAATGGACGCCGAGGTGGCATCCGAGGCCGCGGCCGAACCGGAAACCGAGGCAGTGGATGCGGACGCGCCGGCAGTTGAGATGACAGCCGAAGCGGGCGCCGAATGGCCGCTGCAGCCCGTTGAGGCTGAGAGCATCGCCGCGCCCGAGCAGACTGTGCTGGCGGATGATGAAGCGGGCATCGCTGTGTCCACAATCGAGACGGCTGCGGCCGAAATCGTCGAAGCGGTATCGACCCAGAGCGCCAGTGCGCAGCCTGAAGCGTTGGAGCCCCTGCCCGAGGTGCGCGCAGCGGATGTGGGCGCCGTTATCGAATATGCAGCAGCGCACCTGGAGCTTGCCGCCGATATCGCTGAACCGCATGAAGAATCGAATGTTTCACAAGGGGACTCCGATCCACTCTGGGATGAGGTCCATGCGGAATCACATGCCCCTGACGATATCTGCATCGGCTCAGTCTGCCTTTCCACCGGTTTGTACGAGATTTTCATGGTCGAAGCGCATCAGCGCCTGGCCGTTCTGCAGGAAGAAACCCAACGTCATGCTGACGTCGCTGACAGCACCGTCAGCGAGCACGCGCGGCGCGCCGTGCACACCCTGGGCGGCATCGCGGGCACTGCGGGCATCGCCGTTTTGTGCGAGCTGTCGCAGGCGCTCGAGCAGTACTGGAACCGCTTTGTACGGGTGGCGTTGCCGTCAGCACACCTGCCGCTGGTCCAGGATACGGTGGCGCGTCTGCATGAAATGATCGCGACCATCGCGGCCGGGCACCTGCCAGAGGCGGCCAGCGATCTGATCGCCGCCCTGGGCGAACTGGAAGATGAGCAGGCCATGCCGGTTGCAGAGCCTGCCTTCGCGCTGGCGGCCGAAACCGCGGACGAGATCGTCGCGCAGGCTGACGAAACGCCAGCCGAAACCGTGGTTGAGGCCGCGCCCGTCGCCGCCGCCCGTGTCAGCGACGCGACCGAAAGCCGCCACGCCTCCGGCCTGCTGGACGTCGACGCACTGGTGCCCGACTTCAAACCGGCTGCGCCGGCGCCGGTATTCGAGCGGCGTGAAGTGGCCGATGAAATCGACCAGCAGTTGCTGCCGATTTTCCTCGAAGAGGCCGAGGCCCTGGTGCCGGATACCAGTGCGCAACTGCGTGCCTGGAAAGATGCGCCAGGCGAAGCCGCCGCGCGCGACGTGCTGCGCCGCAATCTGCACACCATCAAGGGCAGTGCGCGCATGGTCGGCGCGATGCGCCTCGGTGAACTGACGCACGTGATGGAATCCCGCGTGATTGCCGTGATTGATGGCCATCTGAGCGCCAGCGCTGACGTGTTTGAGACGCTGGAAGCGCAGCTCGACCGTCTGGCCGACGCGGTGGATCGCCTGAAACTGGGCGACCTCGCGCCAGCCATCGACGACACGTCCGCGCCGCTGGCGGCGCCGGTCGAACCGGTGCTCGGTCAGGTCGAGGCTGCCGCTGCGGTGGCCGCCACGATGGCGGATCCGCTTGCCCCTGCGAAGTCGGCCACGCGCGACAGCAATGCCCTGACCCTGCGGGTGCGTGCCGACTGGGTCGACCGCATGGTCAACCAGGCGGGCGAAGTGGCGATTGCGCGTTCGCGGATCGAAAGCGAAGTGTTTGCCTTCAAACGCCACGTCAACGAATTGTCGGAAGCCCTGACGCGCTTGCGCGGCCATATCCGCGAAGTCGAGATCCAGGCCGAATCGCAAATGCAGGCGACCTTCCAGACCCATGAGGGGACCGACGAGTTCGATCCGCTGGAGTTCGACCGCTTCACCCGCTTCCAGGAAGTCACCCGCTTCCTGGCCGAAAGCGTGAACGACATCTCCACCGTGCAGCACATCCTGCTGGCGCGCCTGGGCGAAGCCGACGCCGCGCTGATCCAGCAGATGCGCCTCAACCGCGAACTGCAGCAGGACCTGCTGCGGGTGCGCATGGTGCCGCTGTATTCGGTGGCTGAGAGGCTGTATCGCACGGTGCGCCAGACCGCGCGTGATGTGGACAAGCGCGCCCAGCTCGACATTCAGGGCGGCGAACTGGAAATCGACCGCTCGGTGCTGGAAAAGGTCACCGCGCCGCTCGAACACCTGCTGCGCAACGCGCTGGCGCACGGCATCGAAACGCCCGACGCCCGCCATGCCGCGGGCAAGGCCGAATTCGGCGAAATCGTGCTCTCAGCGCGCCAGTCCGGCAACGAAATGATGCTGACCGTGAAGGACGACGGCGCCGGTCTCAATTACGCGCGCATCCGCGAAAAAGCCGAAGCCAACGGCCTGCTGCTGCCGGGGGTCGAGCCGACCGAATCCCTGCTGGCGCAGATGATCTTTGCCGCCGGCTTCTCCACTGCCGAAACCGTCAGCCAGGTCGCCGGGCGCGGCGTTGGCATGGACGTGGTGAAGAGCGAAATCTCCGCCCTGGGCGGCCGCATCGACATCACCTCCACCCCGGGCGCCGGCACTTGTTTCAACATCTATCTGCCACTCACCCTGGCGATGACCCAGGCGGTGATGTTCCAGGCGGCCAAGCACGATTACGCCCTGCCGACACCGCTGGTTCGGCAGGTGCTAGAACTCAAGCCGCTTGAGCTTGAAAAGGCGATGGCAGCGGGCGAAGTGGTGTGGCGCGGCGCGCGCTATCCGTTCTCCTATCTGCCGCATCTGTTGGGCGACATCGAAGCGGTGCACGAGGTCCAGCGCTACAACCCGGTGGTGCTGCTCGCCAGCGGCACCAGCCAGGCCGCCGTGCTGGTCGACGCGATCGAGGGCACGCGCGAAATCGTGGTCAAGAACATCGGTCCGCAGGTGGCCCGGATTACGGGGGTGGCGGGGGCCACCGTGCGCGGCGACGGGCGCGTGATCCTGATTCTCAACCCGGTGCCGCTGGCGCTGCGCTGGGCCAGCCTGCCGCGCACCGCAGTGGAGCGTACGGCGCCCGCGGCAGCCGAAGTCAGCGCCGCCCTGCAGCCGCCCTTGGTGCTGGTGGTCGACGATTCGCTCACGGTCCGCAAGATCACCACGCGCCTGCTGACGCGCGAAGGCTTCCGCGTGGACAGCGCAAAGGACGGCGTCGATGCACTGGAAAGGATGCACGACCTGATCCCCGACGTGGTGCTGCTCGACGTAGAAATGCCGCGCATGGACGGGTTCGAGCTGGCCCGCGTGATGCGCAACGACGAGCGCCTGAAGTCGGTGCCGATCATCATGATCACCTCGCGGACGGCGGACAAGCACCGCAATCACGCGATGGAACTCGGCGTCAACGTGTACCTGGGCAAGCCGTATCAGGAACAGCAGCTGCTCGACAACATTGCCGCGCAGCTGGAACAGAAAGCAGCGGTTCCGGCATAAGCCGGTGCCGTTGGCGGTAAAGAAAACGGGCGCCAGGCGCCCGTTTTCTTGTCTAGAGCTTCAGGCCTGCGAGGTCGCCGCCGGCCAGCGCATTGAGCTGCGCGTCGCCCTCTGACGGATCACGGTGATAGGCTGCAGTCAGCCGCCGCGCCGCATCCAGCCAGTGTGTTTCGGCCCTGGACACCAGGTCAGCGAGCCGGTTGGTATCGCGGCTGGCGAGCCAGCTTTCGTACGCCTGTGGCAATGCAGGGAACAGCGCGCGCCGCAGCCCGGACAGATTGGCCAGATAAAAATGCAGCGAGCCGATGGCTTCGCGTTCGAGCAGGGTCGGCAGCGTCATCAGGCAGTCGGCCAGATGGTCGCGCACCGCGCGCACCAGCAGTTCCGCGTGGCGGGAGGTGAGCTGGCCGAGCATTTCGTTCCAGCCCGCGCCCAGCAAAGATTCTGCACGCGCCTCGCCGATCTCGTGCAGGATCATCGCCTCGCTTTCGGCCTCGGCCATGCGGTCGAGGCCGTATTCGATATCCCGCTCGAAGTCGTAGTGGGCAAACGCGCGCCCCAGTGCGGTGTCCTTGTCCTTCCACTGCCATTCCTCATACTTGTTCCACAGCAGGCGGCGCACCGCGTCCATGCGCAGGAAAATGGCGCCGTCGCGCATCGCCGCCGGCGGCGCGATCAGGTCGCGCGCATATTCGCAGCCGGCCACCAGCACCTGCACGCCTTCGCGCATCTCGGCACGCTTGAGTTCGGCCAATACGAAATGGGGTTTGCGAAAATGCCCCAGTCCGCTGCTGTAAACCAGCCCCAGCGGGACCAGGGCACGGTTGATGTCGTCGGCCTCGAATGGATCGATGCCGGCCTCGCTCAGCGGCAACGGCGCGAAATTCTCTTCCTCCACCATATCCCACAGACTCTCGCGCGCATTCAGCCAGTCACCGAGCTCGTCCTTGGGCAGACGCGCGCCGTAGGGGATTTCCATTTCCCAACGATAGTACTCGCGCATTTCCAGCAGGAAGGTGCACATCGTCATGTCGCGCGCGTGGCGGGCGTCGGCGATGGTGCAGTTCTTCTGCACCGTGTCGATGAGAGCGGAGAGGTTTTCGACCATGGGGGGCTCCTGGAAACAGCTTTATTTACCAGTCTACAAGTAAAAACAGCCCGATCAACCGGGCTGTATTCAGGGGTATTGCAACGCGCTTTGCGATGCCAGCCAATCGGCCAAGTCGCTGGTTAGTGGCGGCGGGTGGAGCCGAAGTAATTGAGGTCGGCACGCGAGCGGCGGGAAAGTTCGAAGCGCGTGGCATCGGCACCGCTGAACTGCCCGGCGAGCTGGCCATACACCTCGGTTGCCCAGGCGCGGTCGTTGAGCGCGTCGGCGATGCCCTCGGCCCAGCGCAGCTTGTCGGCGGGTTTGCTCAGATGCGTGCCGCACTCGGCATACCACCTCTTCAGCGTCTCGGCCGGCAGGGCAAAGCCCTTCAGGCGGTCGATGAACTGGATGCAGGCGTCGCCGTTGGGGCAGGCGGCCGCGGCCGCGGCAAAGAGTTCGTCGGCCTTGGCACAGTTGCCCATGGAGGCATACAGGCGGCCGATGTGGGTCAGCGCAAAGTGATCTTTGGCTTTGGCGCGCGCGGCCTCCAGCAGACGGCTGGCTTCGGCCGCATCCCGGGTCGCAGCAAAGCTCGCCTCGGCGAGTTTGGCAAGGTCGTACACCGTGGCGTCGGCATCCGCCGCCAGCGCCGCCTCGCGCATGGCGAGGTAGGCGCGTGCCTTCGACACGCCGAGTTCGCGGTGATGCAGGTGCGCGGCAGTGGTCACCAGATCCTTGAAGGCGATGAAGTCGGTGGCGTTTTCCGCCGCGCGATCGAGCAGGCGGGAGAGCCAGGCGGTGTCGTCCAGGTTCTTGTCCACCGCCAGCAGGATCGGCTTGTAGCGCGAGAACTGGTAGCCGGTGCCGTCGAGCAGGGTCTCCGCGGCCTCGATCAGCTTGGCGGAGTAGAACGGGTCTTCCAGTTCCAGTCGCACGCGTTCGGCCAGCGCAAGGAACTGCTTGACGCTGACGGCGTCCTTTTCCAGTTG
>JAHJNP010000262.1 GCA_018820745.1 Gammaproteobacteria bacterium | reverse complement strand
CTGGCTGCATTGGTGATCGGCCGCAACGACCCCGGCTTCATCCACAACGGTCCGCTGGCCGGTCTGGTGGCGGTATGCGCCGGTTCCGACCTGATGCATCCGCTCGGTGCGCTCGCCACCGGTGCGATTGCCGGCGCGCTGTTCGTGTGGATGTTCATGGTGACGCAAAACAAATGGAAGATCGACGACGTGCTGGGGGTGTGGCCGTTGCACGGCCTGTGCGGCGCGTGGGGCGGGATTGCCGCGGGCATCTTTGGCGCCAAGGCACTGGGCGGCATCGGCGGCGTCAGCCTGGCGTCGCAGGTGATTGGCACACTGGGCGGCGTGGCAGTGGCGACGCTCGGCAGCGTGCTGGTGTATGGCATCGTGAAACAGGTTGTGGGCCTGCGGCTTGATCCTGAAGCCGAATTCACTGGCGCCGACCTCAGCATCCACAAGGTGTCCGCAACCGCCGAACGCGAGACCAACTGGTAGTCGGCCTATTTCTTTTGCAGTTGCCGCAGATATCTGCGGCGCTCGATGCCCAGCTGTTCGAGCTGACGATCCACTTGTATCACGTCGGGATGCTGCTCGGTGTATTGCAGCAGCAGTTCGGTGCGCATGATGCGCAGCTCGACCTGTTTTTTGTCGAGACCCGCAAGATAGGCGTCCGCTTCAACGGACGGCTTTTGCGCCGGGTGGTTGGTCTCGGTCGGCACAACTGAAGGCTGGCTGTCTGCTGCCGCACCTTCAGTCGGCTGTAGGGCAGCATCCTGCGAGCTGCCGATGGGGGGGGGCACCGGTTGCGTGGCGGGGGCAATGAAATGACCAATGACGATAATGCCCACCCCGATCAGCAGAAAAACGGCGACGGGCGTGACAAATGCCAGTATGGGCAACAGGCGTGAGATGCGGTTGGAAGGCGGTGGAGCAGGCATTTCCGGTGCGGCCGGGACCAGCGCATGGAGGGCACTGGCCAGGGTGCGGGCATCCGGCCGTGCCTGCGGATTCTTGTCCAGCATGCTGGCCAGCAGACTGGCCACTGCGGCGGGCAGTTGGGTACGCAGCGACGTTGCAGGTAGGGGAGCCTCATGGATCACCCGATACACAATGGCCGGCAGACTGCTGCCGTCGAAGGCATACCGCCCCGTGAGCATTTCGTACAGCACGGCGCCCAGCGAGAAAATATCCGACCGACCATCGATCTCGCGCCCCATCGCCTGTTCGGGTGACATGTAGCGCGGCGAGCCGAGCATTTGTCCGGCTTGGGTGTGTTCGCTATTGAGAAGATGCGCGATGCCGAAATCGGTCAGCTTGATGCGCCCGCGCTGGCCGGTGACAACGACATTGGTGGGTTTGATGTCGCGGTGGATGACGCCGTGCTCGTGGGCGAACGCCAGCGCCTCGGCCATCTGCGTGGCGGTATCGAGCACCAGATCGAGCGGCATCGGCCCCTTGTTCATGATGTCCCGCAACGTCGCGCCGGGAAGATACTCCATGGCGATGTAGGCGATTCCGTCGGTTTCGCCGACGTCGTAGATGGTCACGATATTGGGGTGCGACAGCCGTCCGGCGCTCTGCGCCTCGCGCAGGAATCGCGATTCCGCGTCGGCGCCTTCCTGCCGCAGCTGCGCGATGGGCACCGTCTTGATGGCAACCGTCCGTTCGATCAGTGGATCGCGCGCCCGGTAAACGGTGCCCATGGCGCCCTGGCCCACTTCATCGAGAATTTCGTAGCGGCCGATTTTCATCGGTGCGGGGATATCAGGACTGACATTCAATAATCTGGCCTTGCACCATGCGGCTGTCCGCACCCATCAGATATAGATAGCACGGCATCAGGTCATCCATGCTGGGCAGGGTTTCGGGTGCCAGCCCGGGATGGGTGCGCGAACGCAGGGTGGTCGCCACCTGTCCGGGAATCAGCGTGTTGATGCGCAGGTTTGCTTCCGTGCCGAGTTCGGCGGCCCAGATGCGGGTAAGCATTTCCAGGCCGGATTTGGCCACGGCATAGCCGCCCCAGTATGCGCTGGGTTGATGGCCGTGGGTCTCGCCGGTGAAGATGACCGAGGCGTCCGGCGCCTGTTTCAGCAGCGGCAGGCAGGCGCGGGTCAGCGCAAACGGCGCAATGAGATTGACCCGCATCAGGGCCTGCCACTGTTCCAGTGTCTGCAATTCCAGCGGGGTCAGGCTGTAGAACTGGTGTGCGCTGTGCAGCAATCCGTCAAGCCGCTTCAGGTGTTGCGCGAGAGTGCCGGCCAGCGTTTCCAGGCTGCGGTCGTCGGCCGCAGCCAGGTCATACGGAAACATCGCAGGCTCAGGGCCGCCAGCGGCCAGAATTTCGTCGTACACCGATTCGAGTTTGGCTTCATCGCGTGCCAGCAGGGCGACGGTGGCGCCGTGGCGCGCAAACGTCAGGCTGGCGGTGCGGCCGAGGCCCGAACTGGCGCCGGTGACGAGGATGACACGGCCTGCGAGCAGGTCAGGGCGGGGAGAATAGTCTTTCATAGCTGTTCAAGTAGGGCGCCGGCTGATTGTACTCCGCTCAGTGTGGCACTTTCGAGAGTGGCGGGATAAGGCCCGGCGGTGTAATCGCCGGCCAGGAAAATGCGCGGGTGCGCAGTACGGACGGTGGGGCGTGCCATGTTGGGCACGCAGGCGTAGGTCGCCTGTTTTTCGACAATGTGTTTGCGCCAGCGTGGCGGGCCGGGCTGGGCAATGCGCTGCAGCTGGGCTGCGGCCAGATCCACCCAGTCCGCAGACAGGTTTGTTGCAGCGCTGGCGACCAGTGCCAGCAAACCCGGCTGGTCATGGCTCTGGCCGCGGTCGAACACGAATTGCGCGGGGCCGTCCGTCAGGGCGAACAGCGGCTTTTCCAGTCGAAAAGCCGGGTCGCATTGCATATAAGCGGTGGCAATCGGCTGGTAGGCGTAGTCCGTCACCCCATGCAGCACGGATTTGAGTTGCGGGATCGCGGCAGCCAGACCCGCCAGATGCTGCGGCGCGACGGCGAGAATGACGTGGCTGTAGGCGGCCGATGCATCGCGCGTTCCCACGGTGACGGCATCCGCTGTGGCGTCGAGCGTGGTCACCCGGCAGGGCAGGCGCACTTCGCCGCCGAGTTCGACGACCCGCGCGGCTGCGGGCGTTGGAAACAGCGCAGTCAGATCGCGGCGCGGCAGTAGCAGGTCGCTGTGATGGTTGCGTCCGCCAAAGGCTGCGCGAATCATGCCGCGGAAGACCTTGGCGCTG
>JAHJNP010000261.1 GCA_018820745.1 Gammaproteobacteria bacterium | reverse complement strand
CGCGTGCCGCTGCTGGTCGGCGGCACCATGCTGTATTTCCGTGCGCTGCTGCAGGGTCTCGACGATCTGCCGCGCGCCGATGCGGCGCTGCGGAAAAAGCTGCAGTCGGAGGCGGCGGCGCGCGGCTGGCCCGCGCTGCACGACGATCTGGCGCAGGTCGATCCGCTCACCGCCGCGCGGCTGGCGCCGAATGATTCCCAGCGCATCGGCCGTGCGCTGGAAATTTTCCGGCTCACCGGCACGCCGATGTCGGCGCTGCTCGACCGGGCGCAATCCGAATTGCCTTACCGCGTGCTGCAGCTCGCCCTGATTCCGTCCGACCGCGCCGTGCTGCATCAGCGCATCGCCGCACGCTTCGACGCCATGCTCGCCGAAGGCCTGCTCGATGAAGTGGAAACCCTGCGCCGGACCTTTGCGCTTACCCCCGACCTGCCGGCCATGCGCGCGGTCGGCTACCGTCAGGCATGGGCCTATTTAGAAGGTGAAATCGACCTCAAGGCGCTACGCGAGCAGGGCATCGCCGCCACCCGCCAGCTTGCCAAGCGCCAGCTCACCTGGTTGCGCTCGTGGCCCGATGCGGTGGTGCTGGATGGTCTGGCGGAAGATCTGGACGCGCAGGCGACGACGCTCGTGGCGCGCCATTTACAAACTTGAGCGGCCGTCGTTGCGGGCAGCCGGAGGGCATAAACTCCGCGCGGCAAATCAGCGCTTCAATTAAGCAAACATTTCTGGATTGCTTCGCTTCGCTCAATGACGGGGTGAGGCTTTAATCCGTGCTCGTCGACTCGACCTTCGCGCGCGCCTGACCGCGGTGGAAGCGGATGCCGATGCGGTCGCCCGCATCGAGCGTCGCGGCATCCTGCACCACCGCGCCGTTTTCCAGCTGGACGATGCTGTAGCCGCGTGCCAGCACGCCTTCCGGGTTGAGGTGGGCGAGGCTGCTGGCGAGCCGCGCCAGGTTGAGCTGCCGCTGCCCGAAACCGCCCTCGACCGCGCGCCGGGCGCGCATGCCCAGCGCGTCCAGCCGCTGCTGTTCGCGCTGGATGACGTGAATCGGCGTCACCAGCCGCTGGCTCAGCCGTGCGATGCGCAGGTGCTCGGTCGTCAGGCGGGTGCCGCCGGCTTGGCGCAGGCGCTGCGCCAGCTGCCCCAGTTCGGTCTGGCGGCGGCGCAGCAGCTCGGCCGGGTGGACCAGGCGGCGTGCCAGATAGTCCAGTCGCTGCATGTCGCTGTGCTGTTTGCGGGCGATGTTCTGCTGCAACTGGCGGGCCAGATGGCCCAGCTGCTGCTGCAGTTCCTGGCGCGCCGGGCTGGCGAGTTCGGCGGCGGCAGTGGGGGTGGGCGCGCGCAGGTCGGCGGCAAAGTCGGCCAGGGTGAAATCGGTTTCGTGGCCGACCCCGCTCACCACCGGCATCGGGCTGGCGGCAATCGCCCGCGCCACCGCCTCGTCGTTGAACGCCCACAGGTCCTCCAGCGAACCGCCGCCGCGGCACACCAGCAGCACGTCGCATTCGGCGCGTGCGCCGGCCATTTTGATGGCGGCGGCGATCTGCGCGCCGGCGCCGGCGCCCTGCACCGGGGTCGGGTAGAGGATCACCGGCAGGCCCGGCATGCGGCGCGAAAGCGCGGTCAGCACGTCGTGCAGGGCCGCGGCCTGCGGCGAGGTGACGATGCCGAGGGCGCGCGGAAAGCGCGGCAGGGCGCGCTTTTTCGCCGGGTCGAACAGCCCCTCGGCTTCCAGCTTGGCCTTCAACTTCAGAAAGGTTTCATACAGGCGCCCGGCGCCGGCGCGGCGGATTGCCTCGGCGCCCAGCTGGAACTCGCCGCGTGCCTCGTACAGCGAGGGCAGGGCGCGGATTTCGACGTGGTCGCCATTGGCCGGAGTGAAGCCGGCAAACTGGTTGCGCCCGCGGAACATCACGCAGCGCACCTGCGCGCTGGCATCCTTGAGTGAAAAATACCAGTGGCCGGACGCGGCGCGCATGAAGTTGGAAACTTCGCCTTCCACCCACAACAGCGGCAGCTGCGATTCCAGCGCGCGGCGCGCCATGCGGTTGAGCTCGCTCACGGTAAGCACGGGCAGGCCGGGCGTGCTGTCGGGAATGTCGTCCAGAAGGTCCATGGCGTGCAGGATAACGGCTTACACCCGGCACGGTTCATGCACAGTCATCAGTCCTTCATAAAAAAATTTTGATAAGCCTATTGACGACAGAAGGGTTTATGTAACTCATTGATATGAATATGCTAAGTGGGTTGGCTACTTTTTGTGCCGTGAGGCTTTTCCCTTTGTGGGCGGGTGTTTAGGGGGACTGGCAGGCAGTTCCTAACAGACTTATCCACACCAATTGTGGAGAACTCGCGAGAAGCCGGGAAAATCGCCGCCCGCGCAATTGGTGCTTGCCGAAACCCGCATGCGGGGGCTACATTTCGCCTGGTGTTTTCATTTGGAGTGGTATTCAGTGTTTGCCATTATCGAGGCGGCCGGTTGGCCGATCTGGCCGTTGATCCTGGCGTCGGTTGTCGCCGTGGCCATCATCATCGAACGCGTTTACAGCCTGCGCACCCAGGAAGTCGCGCCCCCCAGTCTGCTGCTGGAGACGATCAAGAGCTACCAGGAACGCGGCGTGACGCAGGAACTCGTTACGCGGCTGGCCGACGGTTCGGCGATGGGGCGGGTTTTTGCGACCGCGCTGAAAAATGCCCACAACTCGCGCGAGATCATGAAGGAGTCGATCGAGGAAGCCGGGCGCGCCGTCACCCACGATCTTGACCGTTTCCTCACCTCGCTCGGCACCATCGCCAGCATGGCGCCGTTGCTGGGTCTGCTGGGCACGGTGATCGGCATGATCGAAATCTTCGGCGCCCAGACCGGCGGCGGCACCAACCCCGGCCAACTGGCGCACGGCATTTCGATCGCGCTGTACAACACGGCGTTCGGCCTGATCGTGGCGATCCCGGCGATGATTTTCTATCGCTACTTCCGCAACAAGGTG
>JAHJNP010000260.1 GCA_018820745.1 Gammaproteobacteria bacterium | reverse complement strand
GATTTACTGTAAGGAGAACCCAATGAATTTCGATAAAGAACTCGACGCACGTGGCCTGAACTGCCCGCTGCCCATTTTGCGTGCCAAAAAAGCCTTGGCCGAAGTCACCAGCGGACAAGTGCTGAAAATCCTCTCGACCGACCCGGGCTCGGTCAAGGATTTTGCCGCTTTCGCCAAGCAGACCGGCAACGAGCTGCTGTCCACCGCCGAAGCGGGTGGCGAATTCACCTTCTTCATGAAGAAAAAATAATCAGAAATAAATCCGGCGCCGTCTGTTCCAAAAGAACATGCGGCGCTGTTTTTTTACAAGGACAGGAGAGACAGACATGGATACCAAAAAAATGGCGATTATCGCCACCAAAGGCACGCTGGACTGGGCTTACCCCCCGTTCATCCTGGCTTCCACGGCGGCCGCGCTGGGCTATGAAACCCAGATTTTCTTCACTTTCTATGGTCTCCAGCTTGTCCGCAAGGATCTGTCCGTCCTGAAAGTGAGCCCCCTGGGCAACCCCGGCATGCCGATGAAGATGCCTTTTGGCCCCAAGTGGTTCAAGAGCATCAACTGGAACATGCCCAACGCCATCCAGGCCATCATCCCCGGCTACGAAAGCGTGGCAACGGCCCTGATGAAGCAGACCATTTCCAATAATGGCGTGGCCACCATCCCCGAGCTGCGCGAGCTGTGCCAGGAAGCAGAAGTCAAGTTCATCGCCTGCCAGATGACCGTCGAACTGTTCGGCTTCGAGCATTCCGACTTCATCGATGGCCTCGAATACGGCGGTGCCGCCACCTTCTTCGAATTTGCCGGCGAGACCGACATCTGCCTGTTTATCTAACAAGCCTTGTCGAAGGGCAGATGACTGCCTGATGAAAAATGAGCCGAATTGATCGGCTCATTTTTTTTGTGTGTCATTTGTACCACACGCATCTGCATCGTTTGGGCCGGATGTGCTGACTGGCTTGTCTAAATCCCAGCGCCGGCGTAGCCTTCAGTGCAGGTCATTCAAGCAGTTTATGTGTAGTAATTTTGCCCCTAGGAGACAACAATGAAGTTCACAAAAGTATTCGCATTCATGGCACTGGCCGGTCTGGCCGGCAGCGCCTACGCAACCAACGGCTATTTCGCACATGGCTACGGCATGTCTGCAAAAGGCATGGGTGGCGCGGGCATCGCCTATCCGCAGGATACGCTGGCAGCAGCCACCAACCCGGCTGGCATGGTGCATCTGGGCAATCGCATGGACATCGGTCTGGAAATTTTTGCCCCGGATCGCGGGTTTACCTACGCCGGCGGATCGCCCGATGGCAATGGCAGCGGCGCGATGGAAAGCTGGTTCCCGATTCCGGAGTTTGGCTATAACCGCATGATCAACAGCAACATGTCGTTTGGCGTGTCGGTTTTTGGTAATGGCGGTATGAATACTACCTATGGTGATGGTGATCATCCGTTTGCTACGTTCCCCGAGGCGGGTGATACCGGCACTACGGTGGGGATTGACCTGATGCAGATGTTCATTGCGCCGACCATTGCCTACAAGGTTAATCAGCAACTCTCCGTAGGCGCGACGCTGAACCTGATCGCACAGTCGTTCGAGTCAAAAGGCCTCGGTGGATTTGGTCAGGCTAATAATGGAAAAGATTACTCCTATGGTGCGGGTCTACGTGTAGGTGGCATGTATCAGATCAACAATGCTGTCACCGTCGGCGCGACTTACCAGACCAAGGGCAACATGAGCAAGTTGAAGGACTATGCTGCAATGTTTCCCAACGGCGGCGAATTCGACATTCCTGCCAACTACGGCGTTGGCATTGCAGTCAAGGCAAGCGACAAGCTTGATATCGCTCTTGACGTGATGCGTATCGAATATGAAGGTGTCGACGTCACCGGCAACAAGGCATTGTTCTCGCTGTTTCAAGCTAACCAGCATGGTTTCGGCTGGGAGGACCAAACCGTGGTCAAGCTGGGCGTGGCGTACAAGTACAACAGCGGTTTGATCCTGCGCGCTGGTGTCAACTATGGGGAACAGCCGATTGACGTTTCGAATACTTTGGTTGCGGATGACATCACATCAGATTTGAATACGCTCGCGCCTGGTATCGTGGAAACCCATCTGACTCTGGGCTTCACCAAAAGCCTGAGCGCGGACACCTCTATCACGGGTTCATATATGCATGCCTTCAACAAGGAGGTTGATGGTGTCGGTGGTTTCCTTGGAGCCAGCACGCTTGAGATGAGCCAGAACGCATTCGGTTTGAGCTACAACAAAAAGTTTTAATTTCTTTAGGAAGTCAATGCTTGAAGCCCGCCTAGTGCGGGCTTTTTTGTATGAGGGGCCAGCCAGGCCGGGGGGGCTAGATAAGTAATATCCGGGGTCAGGTCTGGCTAAGTGGCATTTATTTGGTGGGCCCTGACAGATTTAATGCGATTTCCAGCACGGCCACGCTGTCGGGGCGTTGATGGGATGGGGCGACGAAATCAGCGTAATGCGGCTGCATCGCTTATGCTGTCGGCTATTCTGCGCAAGGCAGAGCGCGTGGCTTTAATAGCTCAGGCCGTTGGCCTAGCATTTACTCAAGCAATCCAGGAAAAACCCATGAAGAAATCCGATCTCGACAGAAACGAAGGCCTGAAAATCACAGGCCAGATGAAACAAGCCGGTACGCCGGATCGCTTTGGAAGTGCGGCCGGCGCGGTCGCGTCGCGCCGCGAGCAGCGCAAGCTCGAGCAGGCGCAGGGCCTGGTCGCGTTTGCCGTCAAGCTCGATGGCGACTTGGTGAAGCAGATTCAGGCCCTCGCAGAAGCGCGCCAGATGGGCATCAATGAAACCGTTGCTGACTTGCTGGCCAAAGGGTTGGCCGACAAAACCTGATCATCGGGGACAAGACCGATTACCCATGGGGAAAGAACGATGACCACGCCGGATAACCGCAACATTGCTGTGTTTTGTGACTTTGAAAACGTGGCCATTGGCATTAAAGAAGCCAACTACCCCGATTTCAAGATTCGCCCCATTCTAGAACGGCTGCTGCTCAAGGGCAGTATTGTGGTGAAGAAGGCTTACTGCGATTGGGATCGCTACAAGGAATTCAAGCGGGATATGCATGAGGCGGCGTTCGAGCTGATCGAGATCCCGCATGTGCGGCAGTCGGGCAAGAATTCCGCGGATATCCGCATGGTGGTGGACGCGCTCGACCTCTGCTACACCAAGACGCATATCGATGCCTTCGTGATCATCAGCGGGGATTCCGACTTTTCGCCACTGGTCTCCAAGCTCAAGGAAAACGGCAAGAGCGTGATCGGAATCGGCGTGCGCGGCTCGGCGTCGTCGCTGCTGATCGGCAACTGCGACGAGTTCATTTTTTATGAAGACCTGGTGCAGATCAAGGCGCCACCCAAAGCACCCGCCAAAAAGCCGGCGGCGCCGGTCACGCCCGTGAAAGAAACGGCGAGTGGCGCGCCCAAGGCGGCGAGCACGACCCGGCGGCGAGCCCGCCCGGTGGCGGAAAAAACGGCGGCAGCCGACGAGGGCCGGGTCGCAGCCAGGGTCGAGCCGAGCGCTGAAGAGAAGAAGGCCCAGGCGATTGAAATTGTGGTGAGCACGGTGGAGCAACTGGTGGCGGAGCGGGGCGGCGAAGGCTCCATTTCAGCGTCCCTGATCAAGAACACCATCAAGCGGATTCACCCGGGTTTCAGCGAGTCGGAATATGGCTACAGCGCGTTTGGCAAGATTCTGGACGACGCGCATAAAAAAAGCGCCCTGGTGGTGGAAAGAAAAGAGGGCGGCGCCGTCAATGTCAGCCTGCCGCCTGCCAGGGTCTGAGGCGTGCCGTGAGCGCACTGGATCGGTTCGGCTTCAATCTATTGCTGGAGCCCAGAAACTCCGCTCCGCTTGGTCATGATTGGCCACCCCCTTCGTCGGCGGTGAACTCGAATCTGAGTCAACGCGCCTTTGTCCGCCTACACTGGTTATGGTTTTAATGGGGGTGGTTTTGGGGCAATTCGCAATTCGACTGCGGCCGCAAGCGGCACAATCTTGAACTAGAATGGGGTTGCCGGCTGAATCTCCGGCCGCAACTTTTCTGGACACTGCTTGATTACCCGATACCCGTATGAACCATGTCGCGCTCCGGAGGGCGCGCGAGTGAGTCCGCCAATTGTGGCAGGAGCGGCGGCATGCCCGGTCATGACGCATTGTTGCCGGACGAATGGAGAATCGCAGTTGATTGAGCGGCACGCGGGCGGCGAGCGCGTCATCCTGGTGGCGCTCGATCTCGGGACGCCGGATTTTGCCGACAGCGTGGCCGAATTGCGTTTGCTGGCAATGGGGGCGGGGCTTGATATCCGGGGAGAGGTTCAGGGCAAGCGTAGCCGCCCGGACGCCGCCCTGTTTGTGGGGAGCGGCAAGGCCGATGAAATCGCGGCGCTGGTGGCGGCCACCGAAGCCGATGTCGTCATTTTCAACCATGAGTTGTCGCCCGCACAGGAGCGCAATCTGGAGCGTCGCCTGCACTGTCGGGTGATCGATCGCGTCAGCCTGATCCTGGATATCTTTGCCCACCGCGCCAATAGTGCCGAAGGCAAGCTGCAGGTTGAGCTGGCCCAGTTGCAGCATTTGTCGACCCGTCTGGTGCGCGGCTGGACTCACCTCGAGCGTCAGCGCGGCGGCGTTGGCATGCGCGGCCCGGGCGAGAAACAACTGGAAACCGACCGCCGCCTGATCGGCACGCGGGTCAAGGCACTGCGTGAGCGGCTCACCAAGCTGGGCAGGCAGCGCCGTACCCAGCGGCGGTCGCGTGCGCGCCAGAACGTGCTGTCGGTAGCACTGGTGGGCTACACTAATGCGGGCAAGTCCACTCTGTTCAATGCGCTCACGCGCGCCGATGCCTACGCGGCCGACCAGTTGTTCGCCACGCTCGACACCACCACGCGCAAGATCTATCTGCCGCAGGTGGGCGAGGTGGTGCTGTCGGATACGGTTGGCTTCATCACCCGTCTGCCGCATGATCTGGTGGCGGCTTTCCGCGCCACCCTGGAAGCCACTGCCGAAGCCGATTTGCTGCTGCATGTGATCGATTCGTCCAGTCCCGGACGCGAGCGTCAGATCGAGGCGGTCGAAAAGGTGCTGCAGGAAATCGGTGCGGATGCCGTACCGCAGCTTCGCGTCTACAACAAGCTCGATCTGACGGGCGTTGCCCCGGGAATGGCGCGCGATGAGTATGGTAAACTTCAAAGCGTGTATGTGTCCGCGCAGACTGGCGCGGGACTTGAACTTTTACGCGAGGCGCTGTCGGAAACTCTTAGCGCCGGCCGTGTTCGGCATGAAGCCGACGCGCCTGACGACACCTCTCCTCAAACCGAAGTTATCTCTGAATAAATCGATATGGCATGGAACGATCCCCAATGGGGCAACAACGGCAACCGCAACAAAAACAGCGGACCGCCTGACCTCGACGAGATCTGGCGCCGCATCAATCAGCGCCTCAATGGCATGTTCGGCAGCAAGGACGGCGGCGGCGGCGGAGAGGGCGGTGGCGGTCTTTCCCCGAGCGGCTTGCCGAGCGGCGGTCTGATCGGCTTGCTGATCGGCGCGCTGGCGCTGGTGTGGGTGGCGAGCGGGTTTTACATTGTCGATACCGGCAAGCGTGGCGTGGTGCTGCGCTTTGGGGAATATGTCGAGACGACCGATCCCGGCCCGCGCTGGCATCTGCCGTGGCCGATCGAATCGCGCGAGGTGGTCAACGTCGATCAGGTGCGCACCGTTGAAATCGGCTACCGCAGCGACGTCAAGAGCAAGGTGCTGAAGGAATCGCTGATGCTGACGGACGATGAGAACATCATTGATCTGCAGTTCGCCGTCCAGTACATCCTGAAAGACCCGAAAGATTTCCTGTTCGTTAACCGTGGACCAGAAGAAACGGTGCTGCAAGTGGCAGAAACCGCGATGCGCGAAATCGTCGGCAAAAGCAAAATGGATTACGTTCTGTATGAAGGGCGCGCCGACATCGCCGCACGCGCCAAGGTGCTGCTGCAACAGATTCTCGATCGCTACAAGACCGGCATCAGCGTCAGCCAGGTGACCCTGCAGAACATCCAGCCGCCCGAGCAGGTGCAGGCTGCGTTCGACGACGCGGTCAAGGCCGGACAGGATCGTGAACGCCTGAAAAATGAAGCCGAGGCCTATTTTAACGACATCGTGCCGCGGGCCCGGGGCCTGGCGTCGCGTCTGGCGGCAGAGGCCGAAGGCTACAAACTGTCGGTGATTGCCAACTCAGAGGGTGAAGCCAGCCGCTTTGCGCAAATTTTCACTGAATATCAGAAGGCGCCCCAGGTCACGCGCCAGCGTATCTATCTCGACACCATGCAGACCGTGATGAACAACACCAGCAAAATATTGGTGGATCAGAAGGGCGGCAACAGCCTCCTCTATCTGCCGCTCGACAAATTACAGCAGACCGTGAGTCAGCCCTACAGCGGCGGCCCGGACGCCCTGTCGCAGTTGCCGGCCGCGCCCCCCGCGGCACCCGTGGACACTCGCTCGCGTGACGCTTTCCGCAGTCGCGATCGGGAGGATCGGCCATGAGCAAGTATCTCGGTTTTATCCTGATTGCGCTGATTGTCTTGCTGGTGGTGCTGAGCGCCAGCATATTCACGGTGGACCAGCGGCAGAACGCCCTGGTGTTCCAGTTGGGTGAAGTGGTGTCGGTGAAGACCAAGCCCGGCCTCTATTTCAAGCTGCCGCTGGTGCAGAATGTGCGCTATTTCGATACGCGCATCCTGACGCTGGATGCCGCCGATCCGGAGCGCTTCATCACCTCGGAAAAGAAAAACGTGCTGGTGGATTCGTTCATCAAGTGGCGGGTGATCGATGCCCGGCAGTTCTATGTGTCGGTCGGCGGCGACGAGCGGCGGGCGGAGATTCGCCTGAATCAGACGGTCAACGACGGCCTGCGCGCCGAGTTCGGCAAACGCACCATCAACGCGGTGGTGTCGGGAAGCCGTGAGGAAATCATGAGCATCATTCGCGCCAAGGCAGACCAGGATGCGCGAACGATCGGCGTGCAGGTGGTGGACGTGCGAATCAAGCGGGTCGATCTGCCTGAAGCGGTGTCGGAAAACGTCTATCGCCGGATGGAGGCCGAACGCAAGCAGGTGGCCAACGAGCTGCGTTCGACCGGCGCGGCGGAGGCCGAAAAAATCAGGGCCGACGCCGACAAACAGAAGGAAGTGATCATCGCCGAGGCCTATCGTGATGCCCAGCGCGTCAAGGGTGAGGGCGATGCCAAGGCCTCGGCCGTGTATGCCGGAGCGTATGGCAAGAACGCCGAATTTTATGCGTTCTATCGTTCGATGCAGGCCTATCGTGAAAGCTTCAAGAGCAAGAGCGACGTGATGGTGCTCGATCCCAGCGCAGACTTCTTCAAGTACATGAAGAATCCGCGCGCCGCCGGTGGTCAATGACCGGTTCCGACTGGCTTGCGGCAATCGGACTGTTGCTTGTGATTGAAGGGATCCTGCCGTTTGCTGCGCCTGCCGTGTGGCGGGACGGCTTCCGCCGGATGCTGGAACTCAGCGACGGCCAGTTGCGTTTCATAGGCGCTGCCCCGGGCGGACCAACACGCATTTCGCGTCTGCGTTGCTGCAGGAAAGCGATGGATGCAAGGCGCGTCGCGCTGGCAAGGGCCGTCCCTTGCCAAGCGGCGCAACGCCGCATACGCGCTTTCCTGCAGCAACCCGAAGGGACGGGGGCGATTCGGGCGCATTCCTTTGTCGCGAGATGCTTGCAGTGAACGACACTGCGGCGCATCTCGCTTCGCGGACTGCATCCCGAATCGCCGCCGTCGCAGGCGTGAAATGCGTGTTGGCCCGCCCGGATGTAGGCGGCGTTTTTTTGTTGCTGATGCTGAATTGAAATGACTGCCTGGTTATTGCCCGAAAACGTCGAGGATGTGCTGCCGCCACAGGCCTGGCGCATGGAAGACATGCGGCGCGCGCTGCTCGACCTGTTCCGTAGCCGCGGCTACCAGCTGGTGATCCCGCCGCTGATGGAATACCTCGATTCGCTGCTGACCGGGGTGGGGGCCGATCTCGACCTCAAGACCTTCAAGCTGGTCGATCAGTTGTCCGGACGCTTGATGGGCGTGCGTGCCGACATCACGCCGCAGGTGGCGCGCATCGATGCCCACCTGCTGGCCGCCAATGCCGTCAATCGCCTGTGCTATGCGGGCAGCGTGCTGCATACCCAGTCCGATGGCTTTCATCGCTCGCGCGAACCGATCCAGATCGGCGCGGAGCTGTATGGCGAAGCGGGCGCCGAAGCGGATCTTGAAATCCTTACGCTGATGCTGCAGGGTCTGTCCGCGTGCGGCGTGAAAACGGTGCAGCTCGACATCGGCCACGTGGGGGTTTACCGTGCGCTGGCGCAGGAAGCCGGCTTGAGCGGCGAGGTCGAGCACCAGTTGTTCGGTGCGCTGCAGGCCAAGGACAGCAGCGCCGTGGCGGTTTTGACCGCCGGCTTGCCGATTGCCCTGCGCGACGCCTTTGCCGCGCTGCCGCAGCTGTATGGCGACCGCAGCGTGTTGGCCGAGGCGCGTGCGCGCCTGCCACAGTTGGCTGCAGTCGCGGCCGCACTGGATACCCTGGAGCTGCTCGACCAGGGGCTGGTCAACGTCGAGGCGGCCTATGATCTGGCCGAACTGCGTGGCTACGGTTATCACAGCGGGGTCGTGTTTGCCGCCTACACGGGCGGGCGCAGCCATGCGATTGCGCAGGGCGGACGCTACGACGAAGTGGGGCGGGTATTCGGCCGGGCGCGTCCGGCCACCGGATTCAGTCTGGATTTGCGCGAACTGGCCATGGCCAGTTCGGACACACAATAAATAAAGGGAGATAGCAGCATGGCAGCAAAGAACGTCGTCGTCATCGGCACCCAGTGGGGCGATGAGGGCAAGGGCAAGATCGTCGACTGGCTGACCGACCGCGCACAGGGGGTGGTGCGTTTCCAGGGCGGCCACAACGCGGGTCACACGCTGGTGGTGGCGGGCAAGAAAACCGTGCTGCACCTGATCCCGTCGGGCATCCTGCGCGACAACGTCACCTGCTACATCGGCAACGGCGTGGTGCTGTCGCCGACCGCGCTGCTGGAAGAAATGGACATGCTGCTGGCCGCCGGGGTCGACGTGGCGAGCCGCCTCAAGCTTAGCGAAGCCTGCCCGCTCATCATGCCGCATCACGTGGCGCTCGATCAGGCGCGCGAAATTGCCAAGGGCGCAGGCAAGATCGGCACCACCGGGCGCGGCATCGGCCCCGCCTACGAAGACAAGGTCGCACGTCGCGCGCTGCGCCTGCAGGACCTGTTCCACCGCGAACGCTTTGCCGCCAAGCTGGGCGAAGTGCTGGATCACCACAACTTCATGCTGAAAAACTACTACCAGGCCGAGGTGGTGAGCTTCAACCAGACGCTCGACACCATGATGGCCATGGCCGAGCGTCTGAAGCCGATGGTGGCCGATGTGCCGCGCAGCCTGTACGAAGTCAACAAGGCGGGGGGCAATCTGCTGTTCGAAGGCGCGCAGGGCACCCTGCTCGACATCGACCACGGCACCTATCCGTTTGTGACGTCTTCCAACTGCACCGCCGGCGGCGCCGCCACCGGTGCCGGCGTCGGCCCGAATTCCCTGCACTACGTGCTGGGCATCACCAAGGCTTACACCACGCGCGTCGGCTCGGGCCCGTTCCCCACCGAACTGTTCGACAATATCGGCCAGTACCTGGGCGAAAAGGGCCACGAATTCGGCTCCACCACCGGGCGTGCGCGCCGCTGTGGCTGGTTCGACGCCGCCGCGCTCAAGCGTGCGATCCAGATCAACGGCGTATCCGGGCTGTGCGTGACCAAGCTGGACGTGCTGGACGGGCTGGAAACGGTGCGGGTGTGCGTGGGCTACAAGATCGACGGCGAGACCTGCGACATCCTGCCGGTGGGCGCCGAATCGATTGCCAGCGTCGAGCCGATTTACGAAGACCTGCCGGGCTGGAGTGATTCGACCGTGGGCGTGCAGGCGTTCGACAAGCTGCCGCAAAAGGCGCAGACCTATCTGAAACGGATGGAAGCCCTGTGCGAAGTGCCGGTGGACGTCGTGTCGACCGGGCCGGATCGGGTGGAGACGATTGTGCGTCGTCATCCCTACGAGGCCTGATGTTTATAGTAAATTGCATAAAAACAAAAAGCCGACACGGGGTCGGCTTTTTGCTTGCAACATTTGGTGCCCAGAAGAGGACTCGAACCTCCACACCTTGCGGCACACGGACCTGAACCGTGCGCGTCTACCAATTCCGCCATCTGGGCAATAAGGCGCGCATTCTAGAGAGCAGAGATTAAATTGTCAACGACCAAATCGCGCAGCCGCGCAAACAAACACGAAATTCCGGCGATTCGCCAGGCCGATCCGTTCTACGAGCGCGAGATTGAGCGCTACGAGTCGCCGCTTCCGAGCCGCGAATACATCCTGCAACTGCTGGCCGAGGCAGGCTGTCCGGTCGACGCCGACGCCTTTGCCGCGCAGCTGGAAATCACCGAGGCCGAGCGCGACCTGTTCCAGCGGCGCCTCGGCGCGATGCAGCGCGACGGCCAGCTGATGCTCAACCGCAAGCGCCAGCTGTGCCTGCCGGACAAGCTGGACCTGATCAAGGGCCGCGTCGAAGGCCACCCCGACGGCTTCGGCTTCGTGGTGCCGGAGGAGGGCGGCGACGATCTCTATCTCTCGCCCAAGGAAATGCACCGCGTGCTGCACGGCGACCGGGTGATGGTTCGGGTGGCGGGCTTCGATCGGCGCGGGCGGCGCGAGGCGAAAATCGTCGAGGTGCTGGAGCACGTCAACAAATTCATCGTCGGCCGCTACTACCTCGAAGGCGGTGTTGGTTTCCTGATTGCGGAGAACCGCCGCATCAACCAGGACATCCTGGTGCCGACCGAACACGCGGGATCCGCGCAGTCCGGCCAAGTGGTCACGGTGGAGATCGTCACCCAGCCCGGTGCGCACAACGAGGCGATCGGGCGGGTGACCGAGGTCATCGGCAGCTTCACCGGCCCCGGCATGGAAATCGAGATCGCGCTGCGCAAGCACGATCTGCCCTATGTGTTCCCGCCGGACGTCGAGGCGCAGGCGTCCAGGCTGCCGGGCAAGGTGCAGAAAAAGGACATGGCCGAACGCGAGGACATCCGCCATCTGCCGCTTGTCACCATCGACAGCGAGACCGCGCGCGACTTCGACGATGCGGTGTACTGCGAGCCGCTCGGCCGCAGCGGCTACCGGCTGGTGGTGGCGATTGCCGACGTCAGCCATTACGTGCAGCCGCGTGATGCGCTCGACAGCGAAGGCCTCAACCGAGGCAACTCGGTGTACTTCCCGCGCCGCGTCATCCCCATGCTGCCCGAGGCGCTGTCCAATGGCCTGTGCTCGCTCAACCCGGAAGTCGACCGCTTGTCGATGGTGTGCGACATGCGCATCACCAGTACCGGCAGCGTCAAGGAATACCGCTTCTACCCGGCGGTGATCTATTCACACGCACGCCTGACCTACAATCAGGTCTGGGACTGGCTCTCCGGTGAGGCCGAACCGGAGCCGAAACACGCTGCGATGATGCCGCACCTGCAGGCGCTGGATAAGCTGTTCCGCACCATGCTGAAGGCGCGCGCCAAGCGTGGCGCGATCGACTTCGGCTCGACCGAAACGCAGATCATTTTCGACGACCAGGGCAAGATCAAGGACATCGTGCCGGTGGTCCGCAATGACGCGCACCGCATCATCGAGGAATGCATGCTGGCGGCCAACGTGTGCGCGTCGGACTTTCTGCAGGAGAAAAAGCAGCCCGCGCTGTACCGCGTGCACGAAGGCCCGACCCCCGAGAAACTCGCTGCGCTGCGCAGCTTCCTCGCCGAATTCGGGCTCGACCTCGGCGGCGGCGACAAGCCGCATGCCAAGGATTACGCCGCGTTGCTGGAGCAGATCAAGCCGCGTCCCGATCATGCACTGTTGCAGACCGTGATGCTGCGTTCGTTGCGGCAGGCGGTCTACAGCCCGGACAACAAGGGGCATTTCGGCCTGGCGTATGAGGCCTACACCCACTTCACCTCACCGATCCGGCGCTATCCCGATCTGCTGGTGCATCGCGGCATCAAGGCGGTGCTGCAGGGCGTGAAACTGCCGGTCAAGGGGCTGGCGGAAATCGGCACCCACTGCTCGATGACCGAGCGCCGTGCCGATGACGCCACGCGCGATGTCGACGCCTGGCTGAAAACCTATTTCATGCGCGATCGCGTCGGCGACGAATATAACGGTACGGTGAGCGCGGTCACCAGTTTCGGCATGTTTGTCGCAATCGACGACATCTTCATCGAAGGCCTGGTTCACGTATCCGAGCTCGGCCAGGATTACTTCCACTACGATCAGGCCAAGCACTTGATGCTGGGCGAGCGGACTGGCAAGCGCTACCGCCTGGGCGACCGCATCCGCATCAAGGTGCTGCGTGCCGACATCGAAACCAGCAAGATCGATTTCAGCCTGGTTGAACAGGAGAGCGCTGCGCACGACATGCAGCGCGCGTTCGAGCAATCGGCGCCGAAAAAGAAATCGTCCAAACCGCGGACGGCGAAAGCCAAGGCCGGCAGCAAGAAGCAATGAGCGAGAAGTCTGCCGAAAAGCTGATCTACGGCTTTCACCCCGTCCTGGCCCGCTTGCGCCAGGACCCGTCGGGCGTGCTGGAAATCTATCTCGACCTCACCCGCCGCGACGCGCGCGCGCGCGACCTGGTGCATCAGGCCAAGGACAACGGGGTCAAGCTGGCTCAGGTCGAAGCTGACCGCCTGACCCGCCTGGTCGGCAAGGCCGCCAGGCATCAGGGCGTGGTCGCCCGCGTCAAGCCGGTCGCGCTCACGCAGTCGCTCGACGAAG
>JAHJNP010000259.1 GCA_018820745.1 Gammaproteobacteria bacterium | reverse complement strand
GCCAGCTACCTGGCCGCTAACCTGGCCGTGCTGTTTGCGCAAATGGGCCGCAAGGTGCTGCTGATCGACGCCAACATGCGGCAGCCGCGCCAGCAGGACATTTTCAACCTGGGCAGCGGCATGGGGCTGTCCGACATCCTGGCCGAGCGCGCGTCCACGCTGCAGGTGCACACAATCAAACCCTTCCAGACACTGTCCGTGCTGCCCGCCGGCTCGCCGCCGCCCAACCCGGCCGAACTGCTGGCGCGCCCGGCATTCGGCGCGCTGTTGTCCAGCCTGGAAACCAGCTACGACATCATTCTGCTGGACACCGCGCCGTCGCAGCTCAGCTCGGACTTCCAGCTGGTTGCAGCGCGCGCCGGCGGCATGCTGCTCGCCACCCGCCGCAACGTCAGCCGCCTGGCTCCGCTGGCCGAGCTGAAAGAAAAAATCACCTTCACCGGCGCGCAGGTCGTGGGCGCCGTCGTCCTGGATTGACTCCATGAACACGCTTGCCCCGCGCCTCTTCGCGCTCGACGCCCTGGCCCCCCTCAAAACCTGGTGGCCGATCATCCTCGGCCTGCTGGTGCTGTACGTGCCCACCTACTGGATGCTGGCGCACGGCTTGTGGAACGAGGACGACCACGCCCACGGCCCCATCGTGCTGGTGGTCACCCTGTATCTCATCTGGCAGCAGCGCGCCGTGTTCATGGCCGACGCCGCCAAGCCTTCGGGCGTCGAAACGTCCGTCGGCTGGATCCTGCTCGTCGTCGGCCTGCTGGCCTACGCACTGGGCCGCTCGCAGGACATCCTGCTGTTCGAAGTCGGCTCGCAGATTCCCGTCATCCTCGGCATGCTGCTCATCACCCTGGGCATGCGCACCGCGCGCGCCCTGTGGTTTGCGCTGTTCTTCCTCATCTTCATCGTCCCGCTGCCCGGCTTTATCGTCGACGCCGCCACCGGCCCCCTCAAGCAATACATCTCGGTCATCGCCGAACAGGTGCTGTATGCGGCCGGCTACCCCATCGCGCGCAGCGGCGTCATGCTCACCGTCGGCCAATACCAGCTGCTGGTGGCCGATGCCTGCTCCGGCCTGCACTCCATGTTCAGCCTGTCGGCCATGGGCCTGCTGTACCTGTACCTGATGCAGCACACCAGCACCGCGCGCAACCTCCTCATCATGGCCGCCATTCTGCCGATCGCGTTTGCCGCCAACATCGTGCGCGTCATGGTCCTGATCCTGGTCACCTACCACTTGGGCGACGAAGCCGGGCAGGGCTTCCTGCACGGCTTTGCCGGCATCATGCTGTTCATCGTCGGCCTGCTGTTCCTGTTCCTGCTCGACTGGGTGCTCGGCTTCATCTTCCCTGATCGGTCGCGTAGCCGGGCGCAGGCCTGACCGTCCGGTTTCTGGAGACAAGACATGAAACTCATCAGCTTCAAACACCTCGTCATCGGCGTCTGCATGTTTGCCGCCGCGGGCATGGCCCTGGCGCTCAAGCCCACAACCAAGATTGCCGACGCCGGGCCGCAAATCGATCTGGAAGTGCTGATCCCGGAAAAGTTCGGCGACTGGACAATCGACACAACCATCACCCCGCTGATCGCCAACCCCGAGCAGGAAGCGCTGATCAACAAAATCTACAATCAGACGCTGACCCGCACCTACATCAATTCGCGCAATGAACGCATCATGCTGTCCATCGCCTATGGCGGCGACCAGAGCGATTCCATGGCTGTGCACAAACCGGAAGTCTGCTATCCCGCACAGGGCTTCCAGATTCTGAAAAACAAGGCCGGCACTTTTTCCACCGGGGAGGGCGATATCCCGGTCAAGCGCTTGGTTGCCACACAGGGGCAGCGCATCGAGCCGATCACTTATTGGACGACGATTGGCGATGCGGTCGCAGTCAGCGGCATCAAATGGAAGCTCCAGCAAATGAAATACGGCCTGACTGGAAGCATTCCTGACGGCCTGCTGTTCCGCATTTCCAGCATTCAGGCCGACGAAAACGCTGCCTACCGGGCGCAGGACGACTTCTCGCGAGCATTGCTGGGCGCGCTCACCCCCGAAGGCAAGGAGCGCATCATCGGCAACTTGAACCCGGCTACCTGAAAATCGGCACAGCGTCCCTAATCCACACCCACTCCATTACAACGAAAACACCATGACCAAAAAAGCACTCATCACCGGCGTTACCGGCCAGGACGGCGCCTACCTCGCCGAATTTCTGTTGGGCAAGGGCTATGAAGTCCATGGCATCAAGCGTCGCACTTCCCTCTTCAACACCGACCGCATCGACCACCTGTACCAGGACCCGCACGAGAAGGATCGCAAGTTCGTCCTGCACCACGGCGACCTCACCGACAGCTCCAGCCTGATCCGCAT
>JAHJNP010000258.1 GCA_018820745.1 Gammaproteobacteria bacterium | reverse complement strand
GTGGAGGATGGAGCGCAGGTGGCATTTCTTGGTGGTGACGAGCGGAAAGCCTTCGGCGAGGTTGTAGCGCATCTGCCAGCCGAACACCGACAGGGTGCCGGTGCCGGTGCGGTCGTCTTTTCGGGTGCCGTGCTCGAGCACATGGCGCATCAGGTCGAGGTAAGGTTTCATGGTGAAGTTGATTTAGGGTTGTGCGGGTGCGGCCTGGACCGCCTGATTATCGTTTGTTGCCGTCGTTTCGCTGAGCGCGCCGTCGAAAAATCCCGCGAGCCGGGTGGCGGGCGCCTGGCCGTAGATGTTCCAGAAGGCGATCTCGAAGTCGGTGTTGTCCTGCACGGCGAGCGCCAACTCGCGAAAGCGCGCTGCGTCCTGCGCCCGCAGCCAGCCGACCAGCAGCATGGACTGGCGGTAGAACTCGAAGATGTTGAGCCGGGATGCGGCTGCGCGGTGGCGCTTGCCGGGGGTGTCGTGCGCGCCGAGATTGACCCGGCGGCCGGCGCGGATGGCCGCGTAGGCCTGGGCGTCGGTGGCGTATTCGGCGCCGCCGCCGTCGGCCGTCAGCGAGGCCCAGCCTTCGTGGAACCAGACCGGCAGGGTGCTGTGATAGTGGCCGATGCGCTGGCCCAGATGCAGGTGCGCGAGTTCGTGCGTCAGCAGCGCGGACAGCCGGTGCTTCTCGCGGCCGTCGAGATTGGGCGACAGGATGAGGCGGTTGTCCGGCACAACGGCGGCCGAGAGTTTGGGGGTCAGCACATAGCGCCTGAAGCAGGCTTCGCTGCCGCACACGTGCACGCGTGGTGCGCGGGCAAACGGCAGGTAGTGCGCCGCCTCGACCGCGGCAATGGCCTGCGGCAAGGCCCGGGCAACCCGCTCGCCATACCCCTCGAAACCCGGCTCGACCCACACCCGCGGATCGCCTGCCAGCGGGACGAAGCTTTCGAGCGGCGTGAGCGCGCGCGGGTGGCTCACGGTCAGCGCGCACCCCTGCAGGGCCACCAGCAGGACGGCCAGGAGCCACAGCTTCATGCGCCGAGCACCTGCCACTGGCCGTCGACCAGCCCTTCCAGCGGCGGGTACTGTTTCTTGTAGGCCATCTTGCGGCTTTCGCCGATCCAGTAGCCGAGGTAGAGATAGGGCAGTTCCAGCCGTTTCGCCAGTTCGATCTGCCACAGCACGCCGTAGACACCGAGGCTGTCGCGGTCGCGCGCGGGGTCGAAAAAGGTGTAGACCGCAGAAATGCCGTCTTCGACCTGGTCGATGACCGAGACCATCACCAGGGTGTCGCCGTCGCGGAATTCGACCATCACGCTGTCGACGTTGGACGACAGCAGGAACTGGGTGTACTGGTCGGGGCCGTCGCGGTCCATGCCGCCGCCGGCATGCCGGCTGCCGAGATAGCTGCGGTACAGCGTGTAGTGCTCGTCCTTGAAATCGAGCGGCAAAAAACGGGCACTGAAGTGCTGGTTGCGCTTGAGGCAGCGGCGCTGGGTGCGGCTGGGCACAAAACCGGCCACCTCGACCCGCACCGGCACGCAGGCGTGGCATTGCTCGCAGCGCGGACGATAGGTGAACTGCCCGCTGCGGCGGAATCCGGCGCGAATCAGCGCGCTGTAGGCATCGCCATCAATCAGGTGGGTGGGGGTGGCGACCTGCGAGCGCGCCTGTCGACCCGGCAGGTAGCTGCAGTCGTATTGCGCGGTCAGGTAAAACTGGATGCGCTGAAGCGGCGGGTCAGTCGGGTGCATTAAAGGTCAAACGTCCACGGCCCGGGGTGATGGGGCAATTTTACCAACTCCGCCAGGCGCGCGATGAATGCCGCACGCGGCATCGTGTGCGCACCCATGCTGGCGAGATGCGATGTTTCCATCTGGCAGTCGATGAGGCCGAATTCCCAGCGCTGCAGCTGCTGCGCCAGCCGCACCAGGGCGACCTTGGAGGCGTCGGGCTCGCGGCTGAACATCGATTCGCCATAGAACATGCGGCCGATCGCCACGCCGTAGAGGCCGCCGACCAGCCGGCCGTCGTGCCAGGTTTCCACTGAATGCGCGTAGCCGGCATCGAACAGACGGCTGTAGGCGGCGACCATCTCCGGCGAAATCCAGGTGCCGAACGTATCTTCACGCGGCGCGGCGCAGGCACGCATCACCTCGGCAAACGCAGTGTCGACGCGCACCTCGAAGCCGCCATTACGGATGCGCTTGGCGAGCGAGCGGCTGACACGGATATCGTCCGGCACCAGCACCATGCGCGGGTCCGGGCTCCACCACAGGATCGGTTCGCCGGGGTTGAACCAGGGGAAGATGCCGTGGCGGTAAGCGTCGAGCAGGTGCGCAACCGACAGGTCGCCTCCCCTTGCCAGCAGACCATTGGGGTCGGCGAGCGCGGTCTCGACCGGCGGGAAGATTGTGGCGTTTTGGAGACATTCGCTCATGTTGCCATGGTAGCGGATTCGAATTCGGTTGCACTCCATTCAAACATAGTATTAAGATATTATTATCTTCTAATCATTTAAAGAAAGGCCACACCATGAACAAGTCGAGCAAGTCACTGATTGCCCTTGCCCTGATTGCCGCCCTGCCCGCCACCGCCCTGGCCGACAACTGGATGATGCGTGTGCGCGCCATCGATATCGTGCCGGACGTTTCCACTTCGCCCACGCTGGCCGGGCTCGACGTGTCGAGCGAATGGGTGCCGGAAATCGATTTCACCTATTTCGTCTCGCCCAACATCGGCGTGGAACTGATTCTGGGTACCGCCCGTCATGAAGTCACCCTGGGCGGCGCCAGCCTCGGCAAGCTGAATCACCTGCCACCCACCCTGACGCTGCAGTATCACTTCCAGCCCACCCCCACGATCAAACCTTATGTCGGCGCGGGCGTGAACTACACACGCTTCTATAATGTCGATCTCGCTCCCGGTCTCAGCATCGACAAAAACAGCTTTGGCGGCGCACTGCAAGCAGGCGTGGACATCGCTGTCACCAAAAATGGCTATATCAACCTCGACGTCAAGAAAATCTGGATCAACACCGACGTCAAGTCCGGTGGCGCCAAGCTCACCACGCTGGATATCGACCCCATGGTCTGGGGCATCGGTTACGGCTTCCGTTTCTGACAACAAGCGGTTCCTGACGCTGGCAGCCGACCCGACCTCTCTCCCGGGCTTGCGCTGCCGCGTTTTTCTGCGGGGCGATTCATGAGCACCTCTCCAGGCCTCACGGACGCCCCGTTTTTTTCGGGCTGCTTTCACTGCGGCCTGCCGGTGCCGGACGGCGCCCACTACCCGATCCAGTTCGAAGGAGAAACCCGCCAGACCTGCTGCCGCGGCTGCCAGGCGGTGGCGCAGACCATCATCGACAGCGGCCAGGGCGCGTATTACACCCACCGCACCGTGCTCCCCGCCACGCCGCAGCAGGCCGAAGCCGAACTCGCGCAGATGGGCCTCTACGACCTGCCTGAAATCCAGGAAAGCTTCGTGCGGGTCGAAACGGAGAACGTCCGCGAGGCCGCGCTGATCCTGGAGAACATCGTCTGTGCCGCGTGCATCTGGCTCAACGAGCGCCACATCGCCGCGCTGCCGGGCGTGCTGTCGGTGGAGATCAACTACGCCACCCGCCGCGCGCGGGTGCGCTGGGACAACAGCCGCATCCAGCTCTCCGCCATTCTCAAGGCGGTGTCCGACATCGGCTACATCGCCCACCCCTTCGACCCCGGCCGCTCCGACGACATCCACCGGCGCGAGCGCAACAGCGCGATCAAG
>JAHJNP010000257.1 GCA_018820745.1 Gammaproteobacteria bacterium | reverse complement strand
GGTTGGGTAAATAAAAAGTTTGGAGCGTTGAAAAGCACTTTTTTGGATTCGTCCTGGGTGGTCAAGTTTATTATTTTCTAGTGAGGATGCAGACGCCGTCGACTGTGTCGAACCATTGGGAATGCCATCCCGAATCTTCCGTTTGCCATCTCCCGACCATTTTAGACTCGGTCTTGCGGCTGGCATCGTCCACGAATATTAGCGCATGCGCCGACAGGCGGTCGCGTAGCACAGGAAACGCAGGGTATCTTGCGGCCTGAGGGTTGTCTCGAGCCTGCGGTGGGCCGTCAACGAGCAAAAGATCAATGGCACCCAGCGTGTCCAGGCTGCTTTTGGGAATGTCGTACCAGTTGGCGGCCTGGCTGCCTGCTGCAATCTCTTTCAATGGCGCATCGAGCACTGTCACGACATCGCCGAGACCGAGAAACTCGACGAATCTGCGCGTCTGATTGGCCCACTCGGGATCGTGGTCAACCGAGAGTAAGCGGCCGCGACCATTCCGTTTGAGAATTTGCCCTAGTATCAGGGTTGAAACCCCCGATCCTAGTTCAAGGATTGTTTCAGGCTTTCGGGCCAGCACCTCGCGCGCCAGCAAGGCGGCAGAGTCGCCAGTCAGTGCCCATCCTCCGCCCATTGGCAGCGGCAGATCCTGCGTGTAAGGCCCGAGTCGAACGAGCCCGTGTATGTCTCCGATATCCCGCCGGATTTTTTCAACGCGATTCTTCAGCGTGCCCAGACGGTTATCAATCATGTCCGTGATTGACTGCTTGGCGTGATGCACCAGTGCACCCGTGACTGCGCCAATCGCGAATGCCGGCCAGATTGCATCAGCCGTGGTCAGTCCGAGGATTGCACCGATTGTAGTGATCCCCCCCCCTGCAATGCCTGCGGCCAAACCGAAAATCAAGTTTTTTACGCAGCGCTTTTCCATCTGTTGATCCTTTGTGTCCTGATAAACAAATTGATGACGAAAACGGGAATGGGCCGTACGGTTGCAAGTTGTGTTTGGCTTCGGCTCGTTGCGATCAAATATCGATTTTTTCTCGCCACGTCAGAAATGACACCACGTTGTTGATGCGGGCAGAGTGATCCTGCTTGCGGGACATGTGCTCATCAAAGAGCTTCTCCAGGGCCGGCAGGTAAAACCAGTCGGCCGAAATTGGGTTGTCGAGTAATTTGGCCCGGTACCACGCCGGGTCCATGCGTCGGATGCTTTCATCGTGGTGGACGTAGGAATCGCGGTTGTGCGGGCCGAGCCATCCGCCGGACGCGGCGGCAAGCAGGCGCCCCAGCTTGTTTTGGGTTTTGGTCAGCCGCCATTGCAGTTCTGCAGGCAAATGGGAAGTGGAACGCTTCATTGCAGACGCAGGTTGCATCCCGTGTGCGTCCGTATAGGTGACCGGCCTGCGGGTCTTGTTCTCGGGGATGGAAGCGAGTCGGGGGGCATGCCGGACCAGCATGCGCCGGTAGGCCCGCTGTCCCTGGCGGTGGACAAGTGGCATGGCAAGAAAGGTGTCGAGCACGTCCGGGTCCAGAAACGGGTTTTCGACCCGATAGCGGGAACTGAGCAAACGGCCGAAATAGGCGATGTAGCGTGATTGCCGGTGATGAAGTTCTACGACCAGGGCTTTTTCGTCGAGGGTCTCGGCCTCGGCCTTGTCCAGCGCGGCATGCATGAGTGAACGGGTGCTGCCCCGGGCTGCCTGGTAACGTTCGGGCAGTAACACCTGGCCCAATAGCTGCTCGGAAAATCCTTTGCCCTGGTATTTTTTGCGCCACACGACGTCCAGTGGGTTTTCCGCGCCAAGGGCGTAATCCAGGCCCAGTAAATGCCCGCCGGAAAGCGCGTCGCCCAAAAATCCCATTAGCATGGTCCGGCCCGGCGGCCCCATTTGAATGAGCCGGTAGATGGGCAATGCCTCTATCGAGACTTCGCCATCACACATCATTTGAACAGGCCCCAGGTATTGGTGAAAAAAGTCTTCTGGTATGGGCAGACGGTTAAAGGATGCGCCTAACGTTCGGGCGATGCGCCGTCCATATCGGACGTCATAACAGTGGCCATGACCGAAAGAGCCGGTCGTGGCGGCGGCGGCCAGTGCGGGTGGAATAAACGCAGCCACCGAGCGTGCATCCAGCCCGCCGGAGAGGGGCAGCAGGGGCGGCTCGTCGCCGCAGCGTGCCGTGACTGCGGGCGACAGGACCTCGGCCAGGCGGTCGGCCCATTTGTTGAGGCCGTCATCCCGGGCTGGCGCGATACGGGGAGTCCAGTAGCGCTCAAACGACATGCCGGTGCGGTCGATTCGGGTGATTGTCCCCGGGGGGAGCACGCTCACACCGCGGACCAGCGAACGCGTGTCGACCAGATGGCTGGTGATGAGGAACTGCTCGACCGCCATCTCGTCGATTTCGCGAGGGGCCTGGGGGTGGCCGAGCAGCGCGCGGAGTTCGGTGGCCACCAGCGTTGTTTCCCCGGCGTTCCAGACGTAGACCTTTTTCGTCGCCAACCGATCCATCGCGACGATGAGCGTTCCGGTCAGAGGTTCCCAGACGAACACGCCAAATGAGCCGCCCAGGTGCGTGAGCGCTTTTTGCCCGTCTCGCAGGAATTTTTGCAGGAGCGTTTCTGCCGGGATTTCCCGGGTGCCGAACCGGGCGCGTCCCAGCAGGATCAGGATGGTTCCGGTGACCGGATCCCTGGCGATGGGCTGTTCCAACCAAGGCACCGTTCGCGTTCGCAACGCAACGGGCGGGGAGTCGAAGCCGCTCTGCCTCGTGTTTTCGATGAGCATGAGTTCCCGGGCCATGTCGTCTACATGGGCCCGTGCACGGGGATCGGGTGAAAAAACGCAAGCCAGGCCGATTTCCATATTTATTTGCTCAACACTTTCTCGGGGGAAACTGGCAGCGAGCTCATGTTGGTGATGTTGGCGTCACCAGCAGTCGTCCGCGAATGGGCAAGCAGCCCCGCATATTCGTTCCGTACCTTATTCACACAGAAGGCGTAAAGGTAAGAATCGAGTTTTGGCCAAAGCATGCGGATACGCAGCGGCTGGCCAAACAGTTTGGACCAGCCATAGCCAATGTGCCAGAGCAGCGGATGCTTGCGCCGGTTGTTGAAGTAGCGGCTGGGGTTGTCCCAGTAAATCCGGTTGTTGAGCCGCTGTATGACAGGCAAAAGCCTTATGCCCACGCGGCCAAGGAGTTTGTGTTTGATTAAATGCTGGAAAAATTCATCGCGCAGTGCTGGCGTGACAGGAACGTTCGGGGTGGGTAGGTGCACGATGGAGGCGAGTTTGATCTGGCCGAACATTTCCCGCGGCACCCCCGCTTCTTCGGCAATCCGGCGAGGGATGGGCCGGTCATAACGGGTATTGAGCCGCCACGGCTGCATTTCCGGGCTCTCTGTAATGCCCAGGATGGCGTTTCGATTTCTTGAACCGATAACGGGTATGGCCGCCTGGATGAAGCCCGCCTTGAGCCGTATTTCGGAGAGCCCATGTCCGGCCAGGTCCCACTTCTTCAGTGCGTCATCGAAATAATGCATCCGATGTTCGCCGGTAATGTCACGTGTGTACCAGAACTCCCCATATTGCCCGGTCAGCAGCAGGGTTGGCTGGCTGACGTATGAGGTGATTTCATGCAGATTCAGATCAGCATTGTTGTCCAGGCCAGCCCAATAATATTCTTCGGCACTAAGCGCCTTCTTTTCGAAGCTGCGCCGGTCTATCTGGATGCAAGGTAGTCCAAGCGTCGTGCATATGGCCGTCCCATCGTCACTGGGGGTTTGCGATACCTTGCCGTTGTAGAAGCTTTTCTTTTCCTTGGATTCCGGGCTGGTGAAAATGTCATCAATCCCAAACGGGGCTGCTAGCGCATTGACAGCAGTTGAGTCGTAACCGCGGGATTGCGTCGAGAAAACCTTCATCTGATTCTGGCGCGCAGGATGGCGTGCATTGGCAAACAGCTCACCGATGCGGCCCTGCATATAGTCTCGGTAACCCTCAAACTGCTGAAAGTTGGGTGGAAGGGGCTTTTCCACGTGGGTGAGGCCATCCGCGCCGAATCGGACATTGCTGTGCATGATCCTTGTGACATGGCCTTGCCGGGTGGGGATGTCGGGCCGGTATTGGCGAATGCCGTCCAGAATGGACATATTGATTCGACTGTAGTCTTCACACGCAATTTGCAGTTCGTCGTCCAGCATGGCCAAAAGCAGGGGCAGCGAGTTGGAAACGCAGAAGGGGTCGAGGCTATCGCTGTGATAGAGGAAATCCGTGGTGGCCGTGCAGCTCGCGAAAGTGACCGAGCCATCGGTTAAACAGCCGCCACTGCCAAATACGGTATCGGAATCCTGTAAGCGGCCTGCCTCGAAGTCGCCTGCCCACGCACCTTCCACGAAAAAATGCGGATGCGTTTCCACAAAGCGGCCGTGGGTTACCGAAATGGTCGACGTTTCAGGCGAAGCCACGGCCACCCAGGCGAGCGGCGGCAGGTGCGGAGACGGAAGATATGAAAACTTCATGATTCGACCCCAGCAAATTTATTCTCAGCGCTTGGCTTGGCTGAGGTTGTGTGTTGGTGCAACGCCTCCAGGAAAAGCGCAGGCGGCAGAAATGCCCCGATCTGGTCGGCGGGCCTGATATGCCCCTCGAGAATTTCATGATAGTGCGTACGGGCTTTGCGCATGTCGAGCGGAGGCGAAAGCTTGTCGAGCGACTCCCCCAATGTCTTGAAGACATCAGCTTGACTGGAGATCATCTCCTGAAACATGAAATTCGAATTGTTTTTATTGATCTTTTTCGCCAGGCCGGGAAAGCGTGTCAGCAACTTCTGGAGGCGCCACTGGAGCGCGGCACGAATGGGGGCGTGAGACAGGGGGAGGCCTGTCTTGCCATAAGGAATAACGGCAACCGCGGGGAGATGATCCCGGATCATGTGCTTGTAGAGGATCTTGCCGCAGAGGTACTCGTAGGGAATCCGCGTGGCGAAATCGACCACGTCCCGATCCAGAAAAGGCGTGATCACCCTTCGGTCATATTCCACGCTTTGCGCGACGGTCGCTGTGTGGCGTCGCTGCCGGTGGAGAAATTCGCTGCGGTTGAGCGCAAAGAAGGGCCTTTGAGAACTCAGCGGCAACAGCGTGTTGCGAACGATTTCCTGAATTCTTTCATGCGCTTCATCGGCTGCGGGTTCCTTAAATAGGGCGCAGGTTTCAGTCAGGGGGCGGTATTCCTGGTTGCATTCGAAGAAGGCTTCCATCAACCGGTCTGTCGCTTGTGGCTCATCGCCGCACAGGTACCGGTACTTGCCAACGAATGCGCCCTCGCCAAGGATCAGGTCACCGAACATGCCGCTGAGCACCAGATGGCCCTGGGTGTCGCCGAGATTGGGGTGAAGATGCGAGAAGCGTGGCCCCCAGTTCAGTTCGGCACTCCATTCCGCATCGAAAACCCACGCAGCCTCTTTGAGATGCCGCGTGATGAAGTCATCGGGGGTCGGGATGGTGACGTGCCGGTAGCCCAGTTTGCGTGCAATGGCACGGCCATAGCGCACATCGCGACTGCTTGCCTGGCCATAGCTGTAGGCCAGGACCTCGCCGGAAAACCCGCTGCTGGCAAGCAGGCCGGCCATGGTGCGTGAATCGAGGCCGCCGCTGATGGGAAGCAGAACCTTGTTGACCCCGTTCATCCGGCGCTTAAGGGCCCGCGTCAGGTGGTCGTGCAGGGATTCGCCAAGCTCGGCTTCGGTGCCCCCCCAAGGTTCTTGTTCACCATAGGGATAGCTCCAATAGGGGCCGAGCGCCAGCGCGTCTGTGCCTGCGTGGTACTGCAGGTCGCGGGCATTGGGCAGGCACTTGACGCCGCTCAGCAGGGTGAGGTCGCCCAGGTGGAAACCGAAGCTCAGCATGCTGGCCAGGCCGGCCGGGTCGACCTCGGTCCGGTCCAGGTGCGGCGCAAGTGCCTTGACCTCGCAGGCGATATGCAGGGCGCCGGGGAGCTTCAAGAGGTAGTGGCGGTTTGCGCCGAAGCGGTCGCCGATATGGTGCAGCACCCGCGCCCGTCGATCCCATATCGCGATGTCGTAGCGGCCGTTGAGATGCATCAGACCACGTGATCCCTGTGCGATGAAGGCGTCGAGCAATGCCCGGGCGAGCGCCCGGCCTTCATCGATATACGCCCAATGGTCCTCGTATACGTTCCCGTAGAAGGCCAGGACATGGTGTTCGCCAACCAGGATTCGCGGCGCTTGACACACTTCGGGATGGTAAATGCAGGCGATGTGAAAGCCTGGTTCGCTGTGTTGCTCCAGTACATGCGCTGGATGGTGGCGCAACATGTCCAGCCCATGGTGCCACTTTGCTTCGGCGCCGGGGTCGATCGGGTCGAATACGGAACACAGGATACCGGGCACTGTTATGTCCTTTTCATTTTAAAGCCGCGTCTTGCCCCTGTGGCGGCTATTCCTGGGATGCCATTCTTGGGGAAAATCAGCATACGCTCGATCCCATTACACCTGCGGCTTCATCGGCAGGCCCCAGCGCCTGTTCCAACGCCTGCATGAAAAGCGCGGGGGGCAGCAGCGAACTGGCCTGCTCGGTGGCCTGGATCCTGCCTTCCAGCAGGTCTTCCATCCGCTGCGCAGCCGCCTCCGGCACAAGGGGCGGCGACAGGCTTTTGAGCGCACCGATCCGCTCCCTGAAGAAATGGGCCTCGGCAATAACGCCGCCACGGAAATCGAAAAAGGCGTTGCGGCGCGCGAGGCGGCGCTGCAGTTGCGGGAAGTGCTTGATCAGCCGGTCGAGGCGCCACTTCAGCGCCTGCCGCAGCGGCGCGTCCGAGAGTGGCATCCCCGTGTCGGCGTATGGCACCGCGGCGACGGCGGGCAGATGGTCCCGGATCATGCGTTTGTAGAGCAACTTGTCGTGGAAAAGATCGAGCGGAATGCGTGTGCTGAAATCAACGACGTCCCGGTCCAGAAACGGCGTGATGGCATTGAGATCGTGTTCGACGCTTTGCGTGACGGTTGCGGTGTGGCGGCGTTGCCGGTGGGTGAACTCGGCGCGCAGCAGTGCGAAAAACGGCGCGAGATCCTGCAACGGCTCGAACGTCTCGCGGGCGATCGCGGCAATGCCATTTTCGGCTTCCGTGACCGATGCGGCATCCAGAAGCCCGTCGATCGGCATGTCCCGGAACGCACCGATGAATATTTCCGCAAGCTGTTCGGTGCTCAGCGGAGCATCCCCGGCTTTGCGACGATAGTTGTACCTGTCCGACCCGAGAATGACATCGCCCATAAATCCGCTCAGAACCGTGTAGCCGCGGATGTCCCCCAGGGCGGGGTGGGTGTGGCTGAAGCGGGCGCCCCAGTTCGAGTCGGCCGCCCATTCCGCATCGAAGCGCCAGGCGGCTTGCTCCATGTGCCGCGTCATGAAATCGGGAGGCGTGGGGATATGAATATGGCGGTAGCCCAGTTTGCGGGCAATCGCGCGCCCGTAGCGCGCATCGCGGCTGCTCGACTGCCCGTAGCTGTAGGCCAGCACTTCACCCGAATAGTCGCTTTGCGCCAGGAGGCCCGCCATGGTCCGGGAGTCCAGCCCGCCGCTGACCGGCAACAGGATTTTCTCAACCTTGTGCAGGCGGCGCTTCAGCGCGCGGGCGAGGTGTCGGTGCAGGGCTTCGGCGAGCTCGGCTTCACTGACGGCGGCTTCCATCTCGCCATAGGGGTAGTTCCAATAGCGTTCGATCCCGAACGTGTCGGTCGCGGTGCGAAACTCGATATGGCGTGCATGGGGGAGACATTTCACCTCCCGTAGGAGGGTGCGGTCGCCTAGGTGGTATCCGAAACTCAGCATGCCGGCCAGCCCCGTTGGGTCGATCTCGATATGGTCGAGGAAGCCGGCGAGCGCCTTGATCTCGCAGGCGAGGTGCAGTGCGCCAGGACGCCGGAGAGCGTAGTGGCGGTTTGATCCAAAGCGGTCACTGGCCAGATGCAAGCCCCGGGCGTGCCGATCCCATATGACGATGTCGTAGCGGCCGTTAAGGTGTTTGAGCGCATCGATCCCCTGGGCGAGAAAAGCATCGAGCAACACTTTGCACAGCGCTTCACCGTCGACCACCTGTGCCCAGTCATCCTCATAAATATTGCCGTAATATGCGAGCACAAAATTTTCTGTGACCCGGATTCTCGGCCCCTGGCACACTTCTGGATGGTAAATGCAGGCGAGCTGGAAGCCGGGCTCGTTATATTGTTCCAGCACATGCTCCGGCCGATACTCGACCAACGCCAAGCCGCGCTGCCATTTCGGCTCGACGGTTGTATCGGATGGGTCATAGGCACTGCATACGATTCCCGGCATTGCAGACTCCTATTGCTTGTTGGGGTGCGGCTTTGTGCCCACACGGAAACCTCGCCTGTTGGGGCGCCTGATTTTTGCTGACATTGCAGTCCCGCAGGGCGGTTGCGATCCAGTGTTCATTGATTCCATGGTGTTTTTTTCGCTTCGCGCGCAAAGACAAAGCATGAATTGTTCAGCGGCTCATTAAGGGTTTAGTCCAAATTTCGACTTCCATCGCAGGCGCTCGGCCGCAAGGGAAGGGATGGGGAAATACAGCAGGCTTCCCGCATAGATCAGACCACCTGCCGTTCCCATGATCGCGATGTACACCAAATCGTGAGCGCGCCATTCAGGCGGCAGCAATTGTTGAAGAGGGTATAGCGCAAGGGCGAGCACGGCATTCAACAGGGTGGCCGGAATCAGCGCCCGCAGGCCATCCATCCATTTGGCCTTGAGACATTTCAAGGCCAGCCAAAGCATGTAAAGACCGCTGAATGCAGCAGTTCCAACTATTGCCCAGGCAACACCGTCGATGCCATAAGGCAATGCGATGACGACCGCCAACACGGTGATGACCAGCGTGGCGATCTGAACTTTCAACTCGTAACCCAGCCAGTTCTGGGCTGCCAGCACTGCGCCGGACAAGTTGTTTATCAGCCAGAACGGCCAGGCGAAAGCCAGGATCATTAACGGGCCGGCGGCCCCGATCCATTTCTCGCCATACACGCCGCGGATGAGGGGCTCGGCCAGCCACAACAGGCCAATATAGAAAGGCGTGGCGTAGACTGCGACCAGCGCGATGCTCCGAAAGAAGAGGTAGCGGCATTTGTCGAGATTGTCCTGTTCGGCGGCCATGGCGCGAAACAGGACGTGATAAACCGAGACCGTGATGAAGCCGTGGGGCATCATGGCCAGGCTTCTTCCTTTATTGAAAAGCCCGACGCTGGCCGGGCCGAGGGTGCGCGACAGGATGAAGATGCTGGCTTGGCCCCGCAAATAGTCGACGATGTCGTTGGCCGAGACCAGCAGGCCATAGCGGGCGATATCCCTGCCGCGACCGAAGTCGAGCGAAAAACCGGGGCGCCATCGGGCCAGCGGGATCAGCACGGCAGCGTTGTAGAACGAACCGGCAATTCCCCCCCAGACCAGACTCCAGACGCCGTAGCCCAGCCAGGCCATGAGAATGCTGACGGAGCTGGTAACCAGCAGCGAGGTGATGCCGACGACGGTTTGCGCTTTGTAGCGCATGTGCCGGTACAGCATGCTGGCCGGGAGGTTGACGAACGGACGAAAGATAAAGGACAGGGCAGAAACGCGCAGCAAGTCGGTGTAGAGCGGGGTGTCGTACCACCGGGCAAACCAGGGCGCGGCGAAGAAAAACCCGGCATAGATCAAGCCGCCAATGATGATCTGCAGCGTGAAGACAATGTCGTAGTCCTGCTTCGTCGCTTCCTTGGCACGCACCAGCGCCTGGCCCATGCCGCCGCCCGCCACAAACCCGGCCAGCCCGGTAAAAACCTGAATCGTTAGCAGGGTTCCGAAATCCTCGGGCGCCAGCAGGCGTGCCAGCACAATCCCGAACAGAAAGCTGAGGACCTGTCTGCCACTGTTGCCGACAAACATCCAGGCTGCGCCATGGCGGATGGTGTTGCCCAGGCTCATGGCTTGAACGCGGCACGCCGATGCATCAGCTCGCGGTGGTTGTAATGGCTATTTGCGATGGTGAGCATTGGGTGGCTTGTGTGGGCAGGCTGGCAGAGAAAAGAATGGATGCGCGTGTCGTCTATCGTTATGGCTTGAAGTCATCGCCTGGCAGCGCATGGCGATAACCTGCCGAATGTGGCGACATCGCAATCCCTGCGCCACGAATGTCTGACCCCGTACCGTCCCCCATTTCCCGCAATAGGGCGCGCGGGCAGGAGGGGATGGCGCGCGTGGCGTTCATGGGTGCGTATTCTAGTGGCTGAACGACAGCAAGGCATGTGCCAGATAATGCGCGCTCCCCCGAGGACGGGCGGGAAGATTCGGCAGGATTGATCAAACCTTCGGGGTGCCCCTGCCCCGAATTGGATATTGCGAGGACCAATGCATCAGCCCGGACAGGCCCTTGCACAGGAGCGGGCTTCGCCCCAGGCGGGGCTCCCTGCCGCAGCGCACCCTACGGCATTCCCGTGCCGTGAACAGCGAAACCCCTGCAACCACGCTAAAATGCGCCTTTCCCGAAAAGCCGCCGATCCGCCGTGAAACCCACCTTTCAGGACACCATCCTCACCCTGCAACGCTACTGGGCCGAGCGCGGCTGCGCGCTCTTGCAGTCTTACGACATGGAGGTCGGCGCGGGGACGTCGCACACCGCGACTTTTCTGCGTGCGCTCGGGCCCGAGCCGTGGAAGGCAGCCTACGTGCAGCCCAGCCGCCGGCCCAAGGACGGCCGCTACGGCGACAACCCCAACCGGCTGCAGCACTACTACCAGTTCCAGGTGGTTCTGAAACCGGCGCCGGCGGACATTCTGGAGCTG
>JAHJNP010000256.1 GCA_018820745.1 Gammaproteobacteria bacterium | reverse complement strand
GTGCTGATTCCCGCGCGCAACCGCCGCCATCTGATGCTGTCGCCGCGGCTGGTGGCGGCCGTCGCCAGCGGGCGTTTCCATATCCATGCCGCGGATCACGCGACCGAGGGCATCGCGCTGCTAACCGGCGTTGCCGCGGGTGAACCGGGCGCGGCGGGACACTATCCCCACGGCAGCGTGCTGGGACATGCGCAGGACGCCTTGCTGGCGTTCCGCCGCGCCTGCCAGATGCAGGAACACCCCAAGGGGCCGCGGCGGCATTTTCGTGCGGGCGAGCATCCGCATCGGCGCTAAGGAAACGCTGATTTATTCCGTTATCGCGAGGCCCGCAGGGACGTGGCGATCCAGCGTTCGTTGATTCCGCGGCTTCCTGGATTGCTTCGCTGCGCTCGCAATGACGAATTAACCAGCGCGCCGCGCGCGTTGCTGCACGCTAGCAGGCGGTAGCGGGGTGATCTATATTGGAAATCATCCAATCGTCTTGCAAGGAGCCGATCATGAATGCACTTCATCGCATGGAACGTTTTCTCGACGAGCACATGATTCCGTTTGACCTCGTGGCGCATCCGCACTCGCAGACCAGCGCCGAAACCGCGCGCGCGGCCGGGGTGACCCCCGATCGGGTCGCCAAGGGCGTGCTGCTCGACGGCATGGATTGCCAGATGGTAGCGATGATTCCGGCCGACCAGGAGGTTCACCTGGGCAAACTCAGGCAGGATATCGGTGTGGAATTCACACTGGCCGACGAAGCCAGTGTGAACCGTCTGTTTGCCGAGTGCGAACCCGGCGTGGTGCCGGGCCTGCCGAACGTCTGGGGGGTGGAAATGGTGTGGGATGACGATTTGATGGCGCAACCGGACGTGTATCTGGAAGCCGGCGACCACGAGCGCCTGCTGCATATCGAAACCCGCTATCTGCGCGAGGTGTTTGGCGACGCGCCGCACTGTCATTTCAGCCAGCCGCGGATGCAGCACGTCAGCTGAGCCTGGCCTGCGCTTGTTGCTGAGTGTGCCGTCTTTTCAGGCGCACACGGTTTTCACTGTGCGGGAGATTTGATTTAGGCTTGGTCACCCGGCGCACTGGTGCGTCGAACGCTGAACTACCTGACCTGTCTCACCCGCCGTGAACTCAAAACAACCTGATTCCACCCACAACCCATACCGCCCGCTCGGGCGCGGTATGGCGCTGGCCGCCAGCCTGCTGCTGCTGGGCCTGTTTTATTTCTACTTCGAAAACAGCCTGCAGGCGCGCAACGATCCCAACCAGCAGTTGCAGATCGCGCCGGGCAGCGAACTGGTGCTGAAGCGCAGCCGCAACGGCCATTATTTTTTCCCCGGCACGATCAACGGCCAACCCGTCACTTTCCTGCTCGACACCGGCGCCACGCTGGTGTCGGTGCCGGCGCATCTGGCGGAAGAACTGGGACTCAAGGCGGGTGCGCGGCAGCAGTCGGTCACCGCCAACGGCATGGTCACCACCCGCGCCACCCGGGTGGATGCGCTGGCGTTCGGGCCGTTCGACCTGCGCGGCGTGCCCGCCAGCCTCAACCCTGGCATGGGCGGTGACCAGGTGCTGCTGGGCATGAGCGTGCTGAAGCACCTGGAGTTCACCCAGCGCGGCGACACCCTGATATTGCGTGCGCTTTGAGGGGGATTGAAAAAATACTTGGACACGATCTGTTTTTGTGTTATTAATACGCCATCTGTTGGATTCAAGCTTTAAATTGCGGTACCTCTGGTAAGCGTTTTCCTTGAAATTCGATCGATAGGGCATGTCGCCCAATTTTTTTTAGATAGATAGGAAACAAAAGATGGAAACGGGTACTGTTAAGTGGTTCAACGATGCAAAAGGTTTTGGTTTCATCACCCCGGATAACGGCGGCGAGGACCTTTTTGCACATTTCTCCGCAATCAATTCCAACGGCTTCAAATCCCTGCAGGAAAACCAGCGCGTCAGCTTTGAAGTGACGACTGGCCCCAAGGGCAAGCAAGCTTCGAACATCCAGGTCGTGTCGTAATCTTTCCGACCTGATGTGAAAAACCCCGGTTCGCCGGGGTTTTTTTATGGGCGCACGCTACAATCCGCGCCTAATGTAGTGCTTCCGCCGCGAACAAGTCCGGGTATTTGCGAAGCGCTACAGTCGTTCGAGAGTGAGTCATCATGGCCCTGCGCGCCACCATCTACAAAGCCGATTTACAGATTGCCGACATGGATCGGCATTACTACGCCGACCATGCACTGACCATCGCGCGCCATCCCTCCGAGACCGACGAGCGCATGATGGCACGGGTGCTGGCCTATGCGGTTTACGCCCAGGAGGGCATCGCCTTCACCAAGGGATTGTTCGACGTCGACGAGCCGGAAGTCTGGGTGAAGCGCCTGACCGGCGAGATCAAGCTGTGGATCGACCTCGGCCAGCCCGACGAAGCGCGCATCCGCCGCGCATGCAGCCGCGCCGAGCAGGTCGTGGTGCTGTGCTACGGCAGCGGGTGCGAGGTGTGGTGGAAGCAGATCGCCAGCAAGCTCACGCGCTTTTCCCATCTGACCGTGCTGCAACTGCCCGCCGACACCACCCAGGCGCTGGCCGCGCTCGCCGCACGCGGCATGCGCCTGCAATGCATGGTGCAGGACGGCGAGATCTGGCTCAACAGCGATACCGAAAGCGTGCCGGTGAAACTGGTGTGTCTGCAATCCGCCCGCTGAGGCTTTGTCCCAGATAATCCATTAGCCCGTCATTCCGGCGAAGGCCGGAATCCAGCACGAAAAGACACCCCGCGAAGCGGACAAAACCATGATGTTGTTCCGCTTGTGCGGGGGATTCTTAATTCACTGGATTCCGGCCTTAGCCGGAATGACGCAGCCGGAATGACGCCGTTTTGCCTATTGGGCAATCCCGGTTTATTTGTCCGGCGGACAGTTCTTGATACACACCGTTTCGCTCACCCGCTGACCGCCGCAACCGACAAAACAGGCGTCGTAAGCGGGTAGGCAGCCGCAGTCTGCCTGGCAGTGCCTGGCGACAAGCTGCGCCCGCACACTGTCGCGCGTCGGCATCACCGGCTCACGATACGGCGGCGGAAAATACGGCCCCGGCCATGGGTCCCACCAAAAGGGATGACGGAAGGGATAGGGATAGCTGTGCATCCAGTCGAAACGCAGCTGCATTTCATAGTAGCGCAGCGCGGCGGCATACTGCCTCAGATCGAGCTCGTACTGCTTCAGCGCTTCTGTATAGCGCGCTTCCACCTGGGGTTCGATGTCCTTTACGCAGACCTCAAAGCGGGCCTGGCACTCGGTCTGACACACGGTCGTTCGGGTCTCGCAGTCCGCCACGCAAGCCCGGCCCTGCGCATCGGTCGGCGGAATCAGGCGGACCGTCGTCTGGTATTGCGGCGTGGCGCAGCCCGCCAATGCGGCGAGCAGAACCAGTGCGGGGAGGGAAAACGTCAGGGCAGGCAGGCGCATCAGGCAATCCAGACAAAACACACGCTTGTTTAAAGCATAGGTCTTTTTCAGGACGACTGTGGGCCGAGAAAGCGTCCTTCGAGTTCCTGCAGGTTGAGTTCCTGCAGGATCTGCTGCAGGCGCTCGCGCGCGTTCTTGCGCGGTGCGTCATGCCGGGTGGCGATGATGAGCTCGTTCTTCAGCGAGTGCTCCCAGCCGACCAGCTCGGTGACGGTGACCTGATAGCCGTGCGACTCGAGCTGCAGGCAGCGCAGCACGTTGGTGAGCTGGCTGCCGAATTCGCGGGTGTGGATCGGGTGGCGCCAGATTTCCGATAGCGGGGTTTTGCCGAACGATTCGTTCTTGTGGCGGCGCAGGACGGCTGCGACCTCGGCCTGGCAGCACGGTACCAGCACGATATGGCGCGCCTCTTTGTCCAGTGCAAACTGGATCGCATCGTCGGTCGCGGTGTCGCAGGCGTGCAGCGCGGTGACGATGTCGATGCGCGCGGGCAGGGCGTCGGTGGTAATCGATTCGGCCACCGTCGCGCTGAGAAAGGACATGCGCGCAAAGCCCAGCCGTGCCGCCAGTTCACGCGAGCGGGTCACCAGTTCGTCGCGCGTTTCGATGCCGAAAATATGGCTGCCGGGGCGGTCCTTCAGGAACAGGTCATACAGGATGAAACCCAGATACGACTTGCCCGCGCCGTGGTCGGCCAGGGTCAGCGTGTCCTGTTGGCCGAGGACATCGTTCAGCAGCGGCTCGATGAAATTGCACAAGTGATACACCTGCTTCAGCTTGCGGCGGCTGTCCTGGTTGAGCTTGCCGTCGCGCGTCAGGATGTGCAGTTCCTTCAGCAGCTCGATCGACTGGCCGGGGCGCAGCAGCTCCGCCAGCGGATCGGTGTAAACCGCTTTCGGCGCGCGGGCAGTGGCGGGAACGGCGCGCTTCATGCCGCACCGATCGCGGTTTGCCGGGTGTGTGCCGGCGTTTGCAGGTGTGGGTCCATGGTCGGAAAGTGGCGGGGGAAGGCCGCAGGGTATCAAAACCACCGGCAGGGCAGAACCACTTCGTATAATGCCGGCTTGCTTGAACCTGGGTTTAAAGGGTTTTAACCGTGTCTGTCGTCAACATTTCCTGCTACAAATTTGTCTCCCTCACCGACCTTGAGGTGCTCAAGGCCGATCTCACCGCGCGCTGCCAGGCGCTCGGGCTGATGGGCACCATCCTGCTCGCGCCGGAAGGCATCAACGTGTTCCTGGCCGGCTCGCGCACGGTGATCGACGCCATCGTCGCCACGCTGCGCGCCGATCCGCGCTTTTCCGACCTGCAGCCCAAGGAAAGCCTCTCCGACGCGCCGCCATTCAGAAAAATGCGGGTGCGGCTGAAGCAGGAAATCATCACGATGAAGCATCCGCTGATCCGCCCGGAAGCAGCACGTGCGCCGTCGGTGGCGGCCGCCACGCTGAAGCAATGGCTGGACCGCGGCTGCGACGACGCAGGCCGTCCGGTGGTGATGCTCGATACCCGCAACGACTATGAAGTTGCCGCGGGCACTTTCGACCAAGCCGTCGATTACGGCATCGGCATCTTCAGCGAATTTCCGCCGCGCCTGGCCGAGCACCGCGCCGACTACGCCGGCAAGACCGTGGTGTCGTTCTGC
>JAHJNP010000255.1 GCA_018820745.1 Gammaproteobacteria bacterium | reverse complement strand
TTCCGGCGTGTCGCGCCATTCGCGCGGGTAGCGCACGTTGATCGGGTAGCGCGCCAGCCCCTCGACGGTTTCGCCGATGTTCTGGCCGCCGATCAGGCTCGCCACCACCGACTGCACGTCGGCGACGTTGAGGCCGTAGCGCGCGGCGGCGGCGCGGTCGATGGCGACATCGACGTAGCGTCCGCCGGTGAGGCGCTCGGCGAGCGCGGACGACACCCCGGGCACGGTGGCGGCGATGCGTTCGACCTGCTGCGCGACGCGGTCGATGTCGGCCAGGCTGGCGCTGGCGATCTTCACCCCGATCGGGCTCTTGATGCCGGTGGCGAGCATGTCGATGCGGTTGCGGATGGGCGGCACCCAGATGTTGGCAAGCCCCGGCACCTGCACTGCGCGATCGAGTTCCTCGACCAGCTTTTCCGGCGTCATCCCCGACCGCCACTGTTCGCGTGGCTTGAACTGGATGATGGTCTCGAACATCACCAGCGGCGCCGGATCGGTGGCGGTGTCGGCGCGCCCGGCCTTGCCATAGGCGCTCGCCACTTCCGGCACGCTGCGGATCAGGCGGTTGGTCTGCTGCAGCAGTTCGGACGCCTTCTGCGCCGACAGCCCCGGCAGCGCGCTCGGCATATAGAGCAGGTCGCCCTCGTCGAGCGGCGGCAGGAATTCCCCGCCGAGGCGGCTGATCGGCCAGGCCGCGCTGAGAAACACCAGGGCGGCGACGGCGAGGGTGGTTTTGGGGCGTGCCAGCACCGCGTCGAGCAGCGGCCGGTAGGCCCGGATCAGCCAGCGGTTGAGCGGATTCTTCGTTTCGTCCGGGATGCGGCCCCGGATCCAGTAGCCCATCAGCACCGGCACCAGCGTCACCGACAGCGCGGCGGCGGCCGCCATCGCATAGGTCTTGGTGAAGGCGAGCGGCCCGAACAGGCGGCCTTCCTGCGCTTCCAGGGTGAACACCGGAATGAACGACAGCGTGATGATGAGCAGCGAGAAAAACAGCGCCGGGCCGACCTCGCTGGCGGCCTCGACGATCACCCGCCAGTGCGCCTCGCCCTGCAGGGTTTTGCCGGAGTGCTCGCGCTGCCACGCCTCGATGTGCTTGTGCGCGTTCTCGATCATCACCACGGCGCCATCGACCATCGCGCCGACGGCAATTGCGATGCCGCCGAGCGACATGATGTTGGCGTTGATGCCCTGCTGGCGCATGACGATGAAGGCGATCAGCACGCCCAGCGGCAACGAGATGATCGCCACCAGAGATGAGCGCAGGTGCCACAGGAACAGCACGCACACCAGCGCCACCACGATGAATTCCTCGATGAGCTTCTGGCTGAGGTTGTCGATGGCGCGGTCGATCAGCGCGCTGCGGTCGTAAGTGGTGACGATTTCGACGCCCGGCGGCAGGCCGGCCTTGAGCGTTTCGAGCTTTTCCTTGACCGCCGCGATGGTGACGCGCGCGTTCTGGTCCGAACGCAGGATCACCACGCCGCCGACGGCCTCGCCCTCGCCGTCGAGTTCGCCGATGCCCCGCCGCATTTCGGGGCCGATGCGGATCGCCGCCACGTCGCCCAGTGTCACCGGCGTGGCGCCCGCGAGCCTGAGCGGTATGGCGCGAAAGTCGGCCAGGGTCTCGAGATAGCCGCTGGCGCGCACCATGTATTCGGTTTCGGCGAGTTCCAGCAGCGCGCCGCCGCTCTCCTGGTTGGCGCCGCGAATGGCCTTGATGGCCATCTGGTGCGGGATGCCGTAGGCGGCAAGCTTCACCGGGTCGAGCACCACCTGATACTGCCTGACCATGCCGCCGATGGTCGCGACCTCGGCCACGTTCGGCAGGGTCTTCAGCTCGTATTTGAGGAACCAGTCCTGCAGCGAGCGCAACTGCGCCAGGTCGTGACGGCCGCTGCGGTCCACCAGCGCGTACTGGTAGATCCAGCCGACGCCGGTCGCGTCCGGTCCCAAGGCGGGCTTGGCGCTAGCGGGCAGCCGGCCCTGCACCTGGCTGAGATATTCCAGCACGCGCGAGCGCGCCCAGTACAGGTCGGTGCCGTCCTCGAAAATCACGTACACATAGCTGTCGCCGAAAAACGAGTAGCCGCGCACCGTCTTCGCGCCCGGCACCGACAGCATGGTGGTGGCGAGCGGATAG
>JAHJNP010000020.1 GCA_018820745.1 Gammaproteobacteria bacterium | reverse complement strand
TTCCTCTGGTACAACGCCGCCAAGATGATCGACACCTCGCTGGGCCAATTCCCGGGCCCGGTTCAGGTGTGGGAGCAAACCACCAATCTGGCCGCCGAACACCAGCAGGAACGCCAGCGGAAACAGGATTTCATCGCACGCCAGGAAGCCCGCAATGCACAGATCCTGGCGGCCAACCCCCAGGCCCATGTGGAAATCCGGCCCTACACCGGCAAGCCCACTTTCCTGGATCAGATCGGAACCAGCCTGTTCACGGTGTTGTCCGGCTTCTTCCTGGCTTCCCTGATTGCCATTCCACTGGGCATCCTGATTGGCCTCAACGAATCGGCCTACGCCGCTGTCAACCCGCTGATCCAGCTGTTCAAGCCGGTGTCGCCCTTGGCCTGGCTGCCTTTGGTGACCATGGTGGTGAGCGCGGTGTACGTGAGCCAGGACCCCACCTTTTCCAAATCCTTCCTGATCTCCATGTTCACGGTGCTGCTGTGCTGCCTGTGGCCGACAGTGATCAATACTGCCGTGGGGGTCGCCAACGTCAGCAAGGACCTGCTCAACGTCAGCCAGGTGTTGCGGCTGGGTGCCCTGTCCCACGTATTCAAGATCATCGTGCCCGCCTCCCTGCCGCTGATGTTCACCGGCCTGCGCCTGTCGCTCGGCATCGCCTGGATGGTGCTCATCGCCGCCGAGATGCTGGCGCAGAGCCCGGGACTGGGGAAATTCGTGTGGGACGAATTCCAGAACGGCAGTTCCAATTCCCTGGGCCGGATCATGGTCGCCGTGCTGGCGATCGGCCTCATCGGTTTTCTGCTTGACCGCGCCATGTTGCTGCTGCAGCAAAAAGTGAGCTGGGACAAGCATGCAGTCCTGCGCTAAGCGCCCACCCGGAGTCCAACCATGAACAAATATCTGCAACTCTCCGAAGTCTGTATCGACTTCCCCACCCCCAAGGGTCCTTTTCGCGCCCTGGACAAGGTGAACCTGAACATTGCCAAGGGCGAGTTTGTCAGCCTCATCGGCCACTCCGGCTGCGGCAAGTCCACGGTGCTGAACATCGTCGCCGGCCTGCATCTGGCCACCGGGGGCGGCGTGCTGCTCGAGGACCGGGAGGTGAACGCTCCCGGCCCGGAACGGGCCGTGGTGTTCCAGAACCACTCCCTGCTGCCCTGGCTCTCCGCCTATCAGAACGTCGAATTGGCGGTCAAGCAGGTGTTCAGGCGCACCAAGAGCAAGGCCGAGATGCGCGACTGGATCATCCACAACCTCGAACTGGTGCACATGACCCACGCCATGGACAAGCGCCCGGACGAAATCTCCGGCGGCATGAAGCAGCGGGTCGGGATTGCCCGGGCGCTGGCCATGGAACCGAAAGTCCTGCTGATGGACGAGCCCTTTGGCGCACTCGACGCCCTGACCCGCGCCCATCTGCAGGATTCCCTGATGGAGATCCACGCCGACCTCGGCAACACGGTGATCATGATCACCCACGACGTCGACGAGGCGGTACTGCTGTCGGACCGCATCGTCATGATGACCAACGGGCCGGCCGCCACCATCGGCGAGATTTTGCAGATCGACCTGGCGCGGCCGCGCAAACGCGTGGAGCTGGCCGGCGACGCCCGCTACAACCACTTCCGAAAGGAAGTGCTGGCTTTCCTCTATGAACGCCAGCGCAAGGTGGAGGACATTGGCGCGCAGAAAAAGGCGCCGGAGGCCGCAACGCCGACCAAGGTGCCCCTCGCAAAACAAGCCTGACAGCGCCCGGCGAAAACCCGCCTGCCGCCCCGGCCAAACCCCGTGGCTGCGCTGGCGATGTGCGATCAGGGCAGCTGCGCGGAGAATTTCCGGTCGCATCCTGCAACACCGGCATTGCGCGGTTGCCCCGTGTTGCAGGTACGGCTAGACTCTCGAGGTTGCCTACGATGTACCTGTCCGTGAATTCACCCCAATTTTCCCGCCATGCCGCGCCGACGTGAGCCCCGCCCCACGCCCGCGCTGGAACTGAAGACCACGCGGCTCGCCGGGATACAGATCATCCTCAACAGCGCCGAACCCGCCGCGCTGGACACCCACATCAGCACGCTGTTTGCCGCGACGCCGGATTTTTTCGGCGGCGAGGCGGCGGTGTTCGAGTGCGGCCGGCTGCCGGCCGACGCGGCCGCGCCCGACTGGGCCTGGCTGGTGCAGGAACTGAAAAGCCGCGGACTGAATCCGTTCGCGGTGCAAAACGCATCAAACGAACTGGCCGCCGCCGCGGTGCAGGCGGGGCTGCTGGTGCTGAACGCCGCCGCGCCTGCGCCGATGGCGGCCGAGGCTGCGCCCGAACCGGAACCCCTACCCGAACCGGCAGCAGCGCCCGCGCCGCAAATAGCTGCGGGTAACACCGTCCCCACCCGCATCATCGACAAGCCGCTGCGCTCGGGCCAGCGGGTGTATGCGGCGGGCGGCGACATCGTGGTGCTGGCGGCGGTCAACCCCGGCGCGGAAGTCATCGCCGACGGCAGCATCCATGTGTATGCGCCGCTCAAGGGGCGGGCGCTTGCGGGCGCGCGCGGCGATGTCACGGCACGTATTTTCACCACCCACCTCGAAGCCGAACTGGTTTCGATCGCGGGCGTATATCGCACCTTCGACACGGCACTGGATGCCGCCGTGGCGAAGAAGCCGGCGCAAATCCGCCTGGCCGACGCCAGCCAGATCGTCATCGAACCTCTCTAATCTCCACGTAAAAAAGGAAGCTCTGTGGCCACCATCATCACCATCACCTCGGGCAAGGGCGGCGTTGGCAAAACCACCACCAGCGCCTCGATCGCCAGCGGTCTCGCCATGCGCGGCTTCAAGACCGCCGTCATCGACTTCGACGTCGGCCTGCGCAACCTCGACCTCATCATGGGCTGCGAGCGCCGCGTGGTGTACGACTTCGTCAACGTCATCCAGGGCGACGCCAACCTGCACCAGGCGCTGATCAAGGACAAGAATTGCGACAACCTGTTCGTGCTGCCCGCCTCGCAGACGCGCGACAAGGATGCGCTCACCGAGGAGGGCGTGGAGAAGATCCTGAAGGAACTCGAGCACCAGGGCTTCGACTACATCGTCTGCGACTCGCCCGCCGGCATCGAGCACGGCGCCGTGATGGCGCTGACCTTCGCCGACGAGGCCATCGTCGTCACCAACCCGGAAGTCTCCTCGGTGCGCGACTCCGACCGCATCCTCGGCATCATCCAGTCGAAAAGCCGCCGCGCCATCGAAGGCCGCGAGCCGGTGAAGGAACACCTGCTGGTCACCCGCTATTCGCCGAAGCGCGCGCACGAAGGCGAAATGCTGACCTATACCGACATCCAGGAACTGCTGCGGATTCCGCTCCTAGGCGTCATCCCCGAATCAGAAGCGGTGCTGCACGCTTCCAACCAGGGCGTCCCCGCGATCCACCAGAAAGACACCCCGGTGGCCGACGCCTACCTGGATGCGATCGGCCGCTTCCTCGGCGAAACGCACCCGCTGCGCTTCGTCGACCATGAAAAACCGGGCCTGCTCAAGCGCCTGTTCGGAGGCAAGTAATATGTCCTGGCTCTCCCACATTTTCGGCGAAAAGAAAGCCACCGCCTCGGTCGCCAAAGAGCGCCTGCAACTCATCATCGCGCGCGAGCGCGTGGGCCTGTCCGGCCCGGATTTCCTGCCCGATCTGCAAAAGGATCTGGTCGCGGTGATCTCGAAATACGTCAAGATCAACCCGGAAGACATCAAGGTCGGGCTGGAAAAGCAGGGGAATTTCGAGGTAATCGAAGTCAACATCGTGCTGCCTGAAATGCGCTGACCGGCGCACCCTTCCGTTTTCCTCCGGCTTGCCCGCCCGGCATGGCTTCGTCAGCATGCGATCGCCCGGCTGCACACCAACGTGCAGCCGGGCGATCGCATGCTGAATCAGTGTTTACGCGCCGTTTCCCCCATCAGGCCGGCGCATAGGCGGCCTCCTTCATGACCCCCGCCAGGGTGCCGTAGGCCATCGCCCAGGCATCGCGCGTTTCGTCGGTAAACGCCGAGCCCAATCCCTGCTCCAGCGTCCACAGCAATGCCGTGCCGACGGTATCGTAGTGCTCGGCCTGGACGCCATAGCCGACGTGCCTGCGCGCCATGTCCTGCGCGACCGGCACCAGTTCGTCGAGCCGGGTCAGGCTGTTGACGATGAATCCCAGGGCCTGCATGAGCTTTTTGCCCTGCGCGGCAAGGTCGCCCTTGAACATGGGCCGCACCGACGGGTCGAGCACGAACAGGCGTTGGTAGAACAGCCCGGCGGCGGTGTCCTGAATGGGCAGGACCGCGGCCCAGCTGGTCTGGATAAGTGTGATTTGTTGCGGTGTCATGGGGCATTTCCTTTCTGCGTGGTGGTGAAAATAATGTAATCGACAGCAGCCCGATCACATTGGGCGCGTCAAGGGGGATTGACCGGTCCATCGCTCCTGCCTGGAAATCAAAAAAACGGTGCCCTGGCGCATGACGCCGAGGGACACCGTTGTCCTTGCCTGACCCGGGCAACGCTGCACAGGCCAGGCCCCCATCACTAAGCAGAGAGCGTGCCAACCGCCATCGTTCGCAAACACGCCGGGGAGAGGTCTGAGCAGGGAAGCGGGCGCACCAACCAAGTGCTACGCGCGGCTCAAGCGGCGACATCGTGGTGCCGATGGTCACCGCCGCGGGAATCATCGCGTCGGCATCCTGCTGCATGTCGCCCGGCCAGTCCGCCCTTCCCCGCCTCAACCGCGCTCTTCCGGTTCGATGTGTACATATACTGAATCGAGGGGTGATTGAGGGCGTCCGATCAGCGCCTGATCAGCGCCGGATCACCAGGACCAATCAAAGGGGAGACAGCTCATGGACCGCTATCAAGTCGTTTTGCTGCAACCCGGCTTCAGCCTGCCTGCAGCGTTCGCCCTCCTGGCATTCACCTTCACGCCGTTCGGCACCGCCTCGGCTGCAGCGGAGGGGCCGGGAATCGCCCTCGTGGTCGGCGAAGCGGGGGGCGACTACGAGCGGGCCGGGCTCAGCCTGCGCTTCGGTCCGATGTGGTCCGCCGACTGGGGCAACTGGAAGGCCTCGCTGCGCCCCGAACTGGAATTGAGCCACTTCAGGTACACCGGCGCGGGCCCCGGGCCGGACAGCCTGAACCAGTTCGGCGGCATCGGCCGCCTCCTCCTCCACTACGGCGAGGCCCGCTTGCGGCCCTACGCCGAAGCCGGGCTCGGCGTCTCGCTGTTCAGCCGCGACACGCTGGGCGGCAAGGATTTTTCCACCCGCTTCCAGTTCTCCCAGCACCTTGCCGTGGGCGTCGAGTTTGCCAAGCGGGGATTCGCCGGCCTGCAGTATTCCCACTATTCCAACGCCGACACCGAGAAGCCGAACGACGGCATCGACCTCCACCAGATCGTGCTTGGCGCGAATTTTTAACCGCCCCCGCAGCAGGGAGCGGCGCCTGCCCCGTGGCCGTCGAGCCCCCTATCCCGGCCATCCCACCACCCCCGAAGGAGATCCCATGAACGCCGACACCGACGCGCTGACCGCAGAATTGGACAGCCTGGTTCCCCCGCCCCAGCCCCTCACCCGGCGCGGCTTTTTGGTCACCGCCCTGGGCGCGGGCTTTGCCCTCGCCGTGCAGCCGGTGATGGCCCAGACCGCCATCAGCACCGACAGCACAGGCCTCACGGCCGGGGAAATCCAGGTGCCCACCCCCGACGGCAACATGCCCGCCTACCGGGCCCAGCCCGCGCAGGGCAACAACTTCCCGGTCATCCTGGTGGTGCAGGAAGTCTTCGGCGTGCACGAATACATCAAGGACGTCTGCCGCCGCCTGGCCAAGCTGGGCTACCAGGCCATCGCCCCCGAGCTGTATGCGCGCCAGGGCGACCCACGACAGTACAGCGACACCGCCGAACTCATCGCCAAGGTGGTGTCGAAGGTGCCGGACAGCCAGGTCATGGCCGACCTCGACGCCTGCGTGGCCTGGGCCAAGTCCCACGGCGGCGACACCACGCGGCTGGGCATCACCGGCTTCTGCTGGGGCGGGCGCATCGTCTGGCTGTACGCTGCCCACCATCCCGGCGTGAAGGCCGGCGTGGCCTGGTACGGACGCCTGACCAGCGCGACGAGCGAATTGACGCCCAAGCATCCCCTGGACCTCGCCGGCAAGCTGAACGGGCCCATTCTCGGTCTCTACGGCGGCCAGGACCCGGGCATTCCGCTGGACACCGTGAAGAAGATGCAGGCGACCCTGGCGAAATCCGCCAACCCTGCCAGCAAGGCGTCGTCCATCCATGTCTATCCAGACGCGCCCCACGCCTTCCACGCCGATTACCGGCCCAGCTACCGCAAGGCGCCTGCCGAGGACGGCTGGAAGCGGATGGCCGAGTGGTTCAGGAAGCACGGGGTTTGAAGGGGTGCGCCAAGCAGAATTCTGAATGTACCCAAGGTACGGGCACCAGGCATTCGGCGTTTTATCCGACGGTCGCCCTGAGTCGGCGGGCTGCCACGACGACTGAAAGCGGACTTTCACCCAATGTCCGCTTCCGGGATCCGGCGTAGCCGGTCGGCTGGAAGCGGTGGCCAGGCCGTGTCAGTGACTTGCCAGGAACGTCAGCAACGCATTGTTGAATGCTGCCGGATTCTGGGATGTCGCTGCGTGCCGTGCACCCGGAATCGGTATGAGTTGAGAGCCGGGGACACAGTTGTGAGCAGTCTCCGCCAGGATTTTGAAGAAGGGTCGCGTGAGTTCGCCGTGGGTGATTGCCAGAGGCCTCTTCATTTGTCCAAGGTCGGCGCATGAGATCTTGGGTGGCGGCGCGGCGGCGAAATGCAGGGCGACGGTGCGGCCGTTGTCGAGGTGCATGGACCGCGTTTCGGGCGGCAGCGCATCGAACCCCCCGGGTTGGCCGTTTGTCCAGTCGGCGAACAGGCGCGTCGCCTCGTCCGCTTTCCCCGCTTTCGCTACTTCACGTGCCGAAGCCATACCGCCCCTTTCCTTCTTGAGGATCCCCTGAACATCCGGATCGGCCACAGCCGCTGCTGCGATAGTGGGCTCTTGCACAAAAACGGCACGCACCAACTCGGGATGTTGAAGTGCCACCCTGACCGCAACGGTACCGCCGTAAGAACGTCCGACGAGATATACCGGACCCACATTGAGCTGCCGAATGAATGCCGCAAGGTCTGCTGCATGCGTCACCTGGGAGTATTGCTCGCCCTTGTCGGGCCAGGGATCAGTACCGAAGTAGCGTTGGGTATAGGCAATGAAGCGGAAACGTCGTGCGACGGCTTCGCGTTGTGGCTCCCATGCGCGCAGATCGGAGAATGCACCGTGCACGAAGACAACGGGCGCGCCCTGGCCTTGCTCGACATACGGCAAGCTGACGTCGTTGACCGTCATCTGCTTGGCAACCGGGGCATCGGCATCGCCTTGGGAAGCGCTTTGAAAGCCTGCAAACAACAGGGCCATCAAGCCTGATTTCAGAAATAGGTTTTTCATCATGACCTCCGAACAAGAGGATTGAAAAAGAAACGGGCGAACGCTTTGTCCAACAGCCTCCCGCCCCTAGTGATCCGCGACAAAGAATTGCACTTCAACAGCGAAGGCCGCCGGATTGGCCTGAAACATCATGTGCCCGGCATCCGGGATCGTCGCCTTGTCCACATTCGGGAGGCAGGCTTTCGCGGCATCGTTCGAGTAAGCAAATATCGGGGGGCTGCGGTCGCCGGTCACCATCAGTACCGGCGCGATTACCCTGGAAAGCGCGGCACACTTCAATGGCGTTTCCGGGTCGGCGAGCAAGCTCAGCAGCGTCCAGGTGTTCGAGCGCAGGCGCTCGCGCGGGGCTTCGCCGGTGCGATCCCACCCATTCGGGCCGACGATATGGTTGACGTAAGCAATGAGGCCGGCTTCCGGATCATTCCGCTCATAGTGGGCCAGCACGGCGCGCGATACGGCCTTCCGTTTTTCCATCTCTGCCCTGACGGCGCCTGTGTTCGGCAGCAAGGACTTGAACGGGTAGAGATCAGCCAGTATCAGGCTGCGAATCCGTTCCGGGTGCATGGAGGCCGCCAATAGCGCAACCCCGGCACCGCGTGAGTGGCCTAATAGATGGACCGGGCCGGCACCCAGTGCTTCGATGAAGGACGAGACATCTTTTGCGTGTTCGCTGAGCGACAAATCGCTGCCTTTTCCATCCCAGCGTTCAGGGTAGTAGTGCCGGAGGCTCACGGCGATGACCCGATTTTCGGTGGCGAGGTCGGCCAGCACGGGCGCCCAGGTTCGGTAATCGCTTAGCGAGCCATGAACCAGAACGAGCGGGGGGCCACTGCCCTGTTCCGTATACGCCATGTCGTAGCCGTTGACGCGCAGTGTTTTGACGTCCGGTGGCAGGTCGGGCGGCACCGCCGCAAGCCCCAGATGGGGGCTGAGACAGAAACTTGCGAAGAGAATAATGAGCAAGCGTTTCATGATGACTTCTCCTGGGTAAGCAGGTTAGGGAGGCGTGTCGTGCGGATTGCCTTTCAATTGGCCTGACATGCCAAAAGTACGCCAGCCAGGCAGATGCGTCTTGAGGCGAATGTCCTTGATACGGGAATTTTTATGTTGGCAAAACCGGGACAGTGGTCCCGGTTAGCAAGCCTTTCAGACGCCCGGGAAAGCTAGGACGTAAATTGCTGTGGCTGTCCCAGCCCGGCCTCACGGGCCAGCACGATTGCCTGGTAGCGGTTGTCGACGCCGATCTTGTCGAACACGTTGGTGATGTGGTTGCGCACGGTTTTTTCTGCAAGCGCCAGACGGACCGCGATTTGAGCATTGTCCAGTCCCTGGGCAATCTCATTCAGGACTTCATGTTCCCGTCTGGTCAGTTCGGTCAGGCGTTTCGCGAGTGCTTCCCTATCGGGTTCTGGCCGGTCGCGAGACAGAAACTTCTGCAATTCATCCAGCAGCTGTTGCCAGGCAGGCTCATTGGCCAGCGGCATATGATTGACCGTGTCGAGTTCGACAAAACGGGAATCCTCGATGAGGCCGCCGAGTATGCGTGCCTCTTCTATGGGAACGACAGCGCCATGGGCCGGGTGGATAATCAGCGTTGGGCAGCGGACGCGCCGGGCTGCCGCTTGTACATCGATATCGAAGGTCACGCGCATCAATTGGGCGGCCGTTTCAGCCGAGGTACTCGCGTTTTGCAATGCGGACCAGGACTGCAAATGGTCCAGGCTGCCTCCGGGTTGAAACTGCGATGCCCAGACCTGGACAAAGGCGTGGTTCTCTTTTCCCCATCCAAGCTTGGTCAGGTCCAGCAGAACCTGGGCTTTTTCCGCCTCGTGAGGCGAGCCTGCTCGCTTGCTCCTCCCGCGGGCGTAGGTTCCATACAAAACCAGCTGGTTGACGCGCTCGGGGTGGCGGGCCGTGTACTCGACGGCGATCGGTCCGCCCTGACACACCCCGAGTACGGGGAAACGATCGAAGCCGGCCGCGTCGATAACCGCCTCGAAATCGCTGATCCAGGTTTCAAACGAAATATCGGTCGCATGGCGCTCGGACAGACCGCAACCGCGAGGGTCGTACCGGAGAAGGGTGTGCGTTTTAGAGAGGGCTTCCAGCCAGGGGCGCCACGCCAGGCTGTGCCACTGCTGCTGCAGGTGCGTCAGCCAGGTGGCTGACATGACCAGCGGAGGGCCGCTGCCCGTCGTGGCATAAGCAATCCGTGCGCCGTCTGGGCTTGTGCAGAAGCGGACTTGTTGGTTCACGGCGTAGCGCCTTTACATGGAAGGGACAGGAAACTGGCTAAGCGTTCTGTGGGCAGCTTTTAAGTCCTTACCATAGACCACTATTGATGTGGCGAGCGTCTTTTCGCCGCGGTTCGCCCGGTTCGGTGCTCTCAGCTAGCCAGCAGCAAAAACAGCAGCCGATTCAGCGCAATCGAGAGCGCCGCGACGAGCGGCCAGGCGCCCGCCGGGGAACGCTCGATCAGGGGCGTGCGGCGACGCAGGAGGGGATTGGCTTTGCCGTGTTCCAGGGCGAGCAGCATTTCCTCGGCGGTCTCGAAACGTTGCGCAGGAACGCGCGCGACGGCTTTCAGGATGACGTTTCCCAGCCCGGGCGGCAGGTCGGGGCGGGTGCGGGCGGGCGCACCGGTTCGCCGAACTTAGGATGCTGGAACGGCTCGATTTCGCCATACGGGTATTTGCGCGTGAGCAGGTGATACAGCGTCGCGCCGGCCGCGCAGAGATCGGCTTGCATGCTGGCCTCCGCTCCGCTGAAAAGCCGGGCGCCATGAAGTGGGAGGGCCGGGCTCCGTCCGGGTGTTGCGTAGTGTTGAAGCAGGTCGTCACGCGCCCTGCCCCTTTATTCCCCGCCGTACGCAGGGCGGTTCACCGGCTCAGGCGGCGGCGGGCTCGACGGTGGCGAAATCCAGCCACACGCGGCCGTCTTCGACCTTGACCGGAAACTCGCGTGCGCAGCCCTGGTCGGGCGCCACCGCGCAGCCGGAATCGAGTTCGATGTTCCAGTTGTGCATCGGGCAGGCGACTTTCCTGCCGTGCACGATGCCCTGCGACAACGGCCCACCCTTGTGCGGGCAGCGGTCTTCCAGCGCGAATATTTCGTCGTCCGCGGTGCGGAACACGGCAATGTCGAGGCTGCCGTGACGCACCACGCGGGCGCCGAGTTTGGGGATGTCGCCCACGTCGAGAATGGCGACCCACGGGTTCAGATCAGTTGGGTTCATGGTGTCTTCCTTCAGGCGGCGACGGTTTCGAATTCATGCTTGAGCTTGCCTTCCCTGGCGCGCTCGAGCCACGGGTCGCGTTCGACCGACAGCGCGAACAGCAGGCGCTCGTACAGCGCGCGCCGGTTGTCGGCGTCGTCGAGGATTTTCTTCTTCACGTAGTCGAGGCCGACGCGCGCGACGTAGTGCACGGTGCGGTCGAGGTAGCGCGCTTCCTCGCGGTACAGCTGCAGGAAGGCGCCTGAATACTCGATCACCTCGTCGGGGGTTTTGACCTTGACCAGGAACTGCGCGACCTCGGTCTTGATGCCGCCGTTGCCGGCGACGTAGATTTCCCAGCCGGAATCGACGCCGATGATGCCGACGTCCTTGATCGCGACTTCGGCGCAGTTG
>JAHJNP010000254.1 GCA_018820745.1 Gammaproteobacteria bacterium | reverse complement strand
GTCAATACCCTGCAGGACATGCTCAACCGGCTGCACTACGCGCCGGTGTTCACCGCGCATCCCACCGAAGCGCGCCGCCGCGCGGTGATGGAAGGGGTGCGCCGGGTGTTCCTGATTTGCGACCAGATGTACAGCCCTACGCTGGGGGTGATCGATCAGCGCGAACTGGAAACGCAGCTGGCGGCCGAAATCCAGGTGATGTGGCGCACCGACGAATTGCGCAGCGCCAAGCTGGAAGTGCGCGACGAAGTGCGCAACGGTCTGTATTACGTGCGGGAAAGCCTGTTCGAGGCGGTGCCGAAAGCGTATGAGTACTTCGAGAAGGCGTTGCGCAAGCATTACGGCGTGAACGCCGAGGGCGTCGCCCCGATCAGCGTGCCGAGCTTTATCCGCTTCGGTTCGTGGATCGGCGGCGACCGCGATGGCAACCCCTTCGTGACGGCGGACGTCACCGAATGGACCGTGCATAGACAGATGCAGCAGGCGCTCGATGAATACCGTGAGCGGGTGCTCGACCTGCGCAAGACGCTTACCCACAGCAGCGACTGGTGCACGCCTTCCGAGCCCTTCCTGACGCGCCTCCTGGAATACGAAGACGAGTTTGGCGAACAGGTGTTCCGCGGCACCGCGGTGCAGATCTACAGCCGCGAACCCTATCGCCGCATGGCGGCGATGATGATGGCGCGGCTGGATGCCAACCTGTCCTACGTCCACCAGTGCCTGGCCGACGTGCCGAGCTTCACCGCGCATCTGGCGTACGAAAACGCCGCCGCCTTCCTCGACGACCTCTACCTGCTGCGCGATTCGCTGATCAGCCATGGCGACCGCATCGTCGCCATGCAGGATTTGCAGGCGCTGATCCGGTTGGTCGAAAGCTTCGGCTTTCATTTGTTGCAGCTCGACATCCGCCAGGAATCGACCGTGCATACGCGCACGGTCGCCGCCGTATTGCAGCAACTCGATCCCGATTTCGACTACACCGGCGCCGCCGAAGCCGAGCGGCTGCAGCGGCTGGCCGCCTGGATCGCGCGCATCGATCCGATCGAGGTGAACGATGCCGCACTGGACGACGAAGCGCGCGAAGCGCTCGCGGTGTTCCGGCGCATGGCCAGGCTGAAGGCAGAGGTGGGCGACGACGTCTTCGGCACCTACGTGATTTCGATGACCCACAACGCGTCGCACGTGATGGAAGTGATGCTGCTGGCGCGCCTGGTCGGCTTGTGCGGCCACAACGGACATGCGTGGTTCTGCCGCATTCTGGTGGCGCCGCTGTTCGAGACGGTGGACGACCTGCAGCGCAGCCAGGCGATTCTCGACCAGCTGTTTTCCAACAAGGTCTACCGTTCGCTGGTGGCGTCCGACGGCAACCGCCAGGAAGTCATGCTCGGCTATTCCGATTCGTGCAAGGACGGCGGCATCCTGGCGTCGAACTGGAATCTCTATCAGGCGCAGCTTTCCATCATCGCGCTGACCCGGCAGCACGGCATCGAATGCCGCCTGTTCCATGGCCGCGGCGGCACCGTCGGGCGCGGTGGCGGCCCCACCCACGATGCGATCCTGTCGCAGCCGCCCGGCACCGTGAACGGCGAAATCAAGTTCACCGAGCAGGGCGAGATGCTGTATTACAAGTACAGCAATCCGGAAACCGCCAACTACGAAATCGGCATGGGCGTCACCGGCCTCTTGAAGGCCAGCGCCACCGCGCTGGCGCACTGCGAAGTGTGTTATCCGCAGGACTACCTCGACTGGATGCGCGACATCGCCGCGGCGGGCGAGACGGCCTATCGTGCGCTGATCGGCACGCCGGGCTTCATCGATTATTTCTACGAGAGCACACCGGTCACCGAAATCGGCCTGCTCAACATCGGCAGCCGGCCATCGCACCGCAAGAAGGCCGACCGTTCGCTGGGGTCGATCCGCGCGATTCCGTGGGTATTCGGCTGGGCGCAGTCGCGCCATACGCTGCCTGCGTGGTATGGCATCGGCAGCGCGTTGCAGGGCTTCATCGACCGCCAGCCGGACGGCCTCGCGCACCTGCAGGCGATGTATCGCGAGTGGCCGTTCTTCCGCAGCCTGTTGTCCAACGTGCAGATGGCGCTGACCAAGGCCGACATGGAAATCGCCGAGGAGTACGCGCGCCTGTGCGATCACCCCAACACCATGGCGATCTACCGCACGATTGCGGACGAATTCGCGCTCACCGTGGCCGGCGTCAAGCAGGTCGTGCAGATCGAGACCCTGCTGGAAGACAATCCGTCGCTGGCGCTGTCGATTTCGCGTCGCCGTCCCTACATCGATCCGATCAACCACATCCAGGTGCTGATGCTGAAGCGCTACCGCACCGATAGCGTGTGGGAATCCGAGCAGGACAGCTGGCTGACCCCGCTGAAGCGGTCGATCAATGCTATCGCCGCCGGGATGCGCAACACCGGTTGAGCAGGGAGCACGTCATGGCGGACCCTTCTCCCATTCAGCCGAAGCGGCGCGGGCTGGCCGTCTCCATCGGCCTGAATGCCGCGCTGCTGGTGCTGGTGTGCGGCCTCGCGCTGTACGCCTTCATGCTCAATGTCGATCTGGGCGATATCAAGCGGCGGCTGTCGAAGGAAGTCGAAACCCGCCAGCAGGCCGAGCGCCATCTGATCGAGACGCGCAATCAGTTGACCGACGGCCTGCGCGAAATCGAGCAGCTCAAAGCGCAACTGGCCTTCAAGAAAACCGATGCCCCGCAGGCGGCAGCGGCCAGGCCCGCGCTGCCGGTGGTGGTGGGTTTTCGTTCGTCGATGCTGGGCCAAGGCCTGGTTGCGGTGATTGAAAACACCAGCGATCGCCATCTGACCGTGATGCTGGCCGTGCGCAGCCCTACCTTGCCGACCGCCGGGCGCTTCACACTCGAGCTGGCGCCGAACTCCAGCACCGATTTTGGTCACATGGAAGGCTGGCAATTTGCCCCGGGTGACGAGGTGGGGCTGTTCAACGACGCGTTCGGCGCGCTGAAAATCACGGTGCCGTAACAGCCTGCGGTGGCTTGCGCAAGCGCAGGCCGAGCAGGGCGGGCATCAGCAGCATCTCAAACAGCTGGCCGGCGAACAGGCCGACCGCGCACAGCATGCCGAAGTGCGCCGTGGGGCGGAAGTCGGACAGCCCCAGCAGGCTGAACTGCACAATCAGGATGATCGAGATGGCGATGATCGCGCGTCCCGAGCTTTCCACGCTGCGGATGATGGCGAACACCGGGCTGACACCGTGCTGGATGCGGTGCAGATAGCCGTGATAGAGATGGATGGTGTCGTCCACCGTGATGCCGAGGATGACGCCGGCGATCAGCACGGTGGCCACATCGAGTGCGATTCCGGTCACCCCCATCATGACGAAAATGAAGAACAGCGGCGCCAGGTTCGGCACCAGGCAGATCAGGGCGCCGCGGAAGGAGCGGAACAGAAAGGCCATCAGCAGCAGGATCAGCAGGAAGGCGGAGGAGAAGCTTTTCAGCTGGCCGTCGACGATGCGGTCTTCCTGATCCGAAAACAGTCGCCCGTAGCCTGCGAGATCGATCTCCACACCCGCAATTGGCTGCGCCGCGACACGTGCGCGCACCTTGTCGATCACCCGGCTGATCTCGTTGGCACCGTGCACGTTGAGACTGAGCGTGATGCGGCCGCGCTGGAATTCGCGGTTGACCAGTTCATATAAATCCTCGCCGTCATAGATCAGCAGCAGCTGCTCGACCAGCCTGCGGTTGTCCGGCAGCGCGTTCTCGCCGAGGTCCTCGCCGCTGAGGGCGCGGTTCATTTCTTCCAGCACATCGATCAGCGAAAAACTGCGGTCGACTTCGGGCAGCTGTTCCACCCATGTTTGCAGCGCCTTGATCTGCGCCAGCCTGGCCGGATCCTTGAGACTGTCCCGGCCGTCGCCGGTGAGGATGATTTCGAGCCCGGTCACGCCGGAAAGCGCGTCTTCCACGCGGTCGGTGCTGCGGCTGATGCTGTGATCCGGTGCAAAGAACTCGATCAGGTTCGACTCCACCTTGACCTGCATCACCAGGGGAATGGTCGCCAGAACGACGAGGGCGGTGCCGGCCAGCACCGCCCTCGCGTTGCGCAGGCTGAACACGGCCACCGCCGCCGCCACGTGCCGCGCGTGTGCCAGCCCCGAGCCGCGCCGCGGCCAGCGCGGGGTGTCCCATTTCAGCAGAATCGGCGGCACCAGGATGAATACCACCAGGAACACCATCAGCGTGCCGATTGCGCCCGACAGGCCGAAGGCCTGCACCGGCGGAATGTCCACCCACAGCAGGCTCAACAGCCCCGCGCCGGTGGTCAGCACATTGAACAGGCCGGGCTTGAAGGTTTCCTTCAATGCGCGCGCGATGCGCTTCGGCCGCGGCAACAGCGCGATGCGTCCTCGCTGAATGGCCGCGTACAGGTGCAGCAGCGTGGCGGTGGTATAGGCCGCCATCAGGGTGGGGATCATTGCGGTGATCGGCGTGTAGGGCTGTCCGGAGATCACCAGGCCGGCGACGCTGGCCGACACCACCGTGCCCATGGCCAGGCCGCCCACCACCATCGGGCGCACGCGTCCGACCACCCACCACATCAGCGCCAGGCCGATGACAACGGTGAGCGGAATGAATATCGCACTGTCGCGCCAGATCGAGCGTAGCTCTTCCACGGTTTGCGCCACGCTGCCGGCGGTGGCGGTATGGTAGGTATCCAGTTTTTCGGCGGCGATGGCGGCATCGAGCGCGATATGGATGTCGCGCCGGGCGAGGCTTTCCTTGAGGATGATGGGGCGCACCACCAGCGCCACGGCGCGGCCGTCGGGCGAGGCGATCAGCCCCGGCGCAAACGTATCGCCCAGCACGCGCGCCTGCCATTGCGCGGGGGTGCGGGAATCCAGTTCATCGGGGTCGATCAGCAGCGACACACCAAAACCATCGTCGGTGGCGTCGATATGCTCCACCGTGGTCAGCGTCAGTACGCGGTCGACCGAGGGATGCGCCTGCATTCTTTCCGACACGCGGTGGAGCGCGGCCAGAAATGCCGGCGTGTAGAGCGTGTCGCCCTCGAACAGGGCGATCAGCGCTTCGTCGCCGGGAAACTCGCGGAACAGCGATTCGCGCAGCTGGATGATGGGGGCATCGGACGGGGAGTAGATGTCCCCCGCATTGTTGAAGTGGATCTTCAGCACAAACGGCAGGGACGCCAGCTGGATGCCGAGCAGCAGCGCCAGCGCCAGCCACGGCGGCAGCATGCGGCTGCCGTTGAGCCAGGGTTTCAGCATCGTCATGCCGCCCGGATCATCAGAAGCGGGTACGCAGGCCCAGCGTGATCAGCGAGTGATCCTGGTGGAAGCCGCCCAGGGTGCGCGCGTCGCCGTCGAAATAATGCGCCGCGACATAGAGTTCGTGCGGCTCCCAGCCGACGTAGCTGAGCTTGGGGCTGAGGTAGATATCCTGCACGTTGATGCCGCTGGAAAAGCGCAGGCCGGCCCGCCAGCGACCCTGGCTGAAGCTCGTCTCGACTTCGCCGTTGGCGCCGTAATATTCCTTGAGTTCGAGGATGCTGTGGTCGGTTTGCAGCGCATGGGCGACCAGTTGCAGGTTGACGCGGGTGTCGCCCCCGCCCGGGAAAAACTCCACCGCGCCGATCCAGTCGAGCGAATGCGTGGTGTCCATCGCGGTGGTGCTGGCCAGGGTCACCGGCACGTTGTCGGTGTAGCCGAGTTCCGTGCGCCAGGTGAGGCCGCCGCTCACCAGTTCCAGGTCGGCGCCGACAAAGGTGTTGTAGGGATGCACCGCGGTGAGCGCCAGATTGGTCAGGTCGACCCGGTAATACGGCAGCGACTGCCGGGTGCGCGCCAGCGTCACGCCGAAGTCGAACGGTTCGCCGGTCCTGGTCAGGCGCAGGGCGCCGCCGCCGCTGCCGTGTTCGTCTTCGTCGATGCGCGCGCCACTCACCCACCCGGTAAGTGCCGGATCGATGCCGATGATCTGGCCGCTGGTGCGGTTGACCGGGCTCCAGACGCTGGCGACGTCCGGCAACTGCGCGCCGCGGAACAGCGGCAGCCACACCGCGTCCAGCTTGTACTCGCCGAAGGTCTGTTCCCAGCGCGCGGCCAGCTGGGCGCGGCGGCGGTCGGCCAGGTCGTCGAGGACGAAGCGGGTGAGGTCGGCGCGGCTG
>JAHJNP010000253.1 GCA_018820745.1 Gammaproteobacteria bacterium | reverse complement strand
TGGCGGATGCTGGGGATTATGGCAGAGTTCGTCGAGGCGACCGAGCGGCTGGCGTCCATCCGCCCGGCCGTTTCGATTTTCGGCAGCGCCCGCACGCCGCCCGACCATGCCAATTACCTGCTCACCGAAGACATCGCGCGTAAGCTGTCCGATGCGGGGTTCTCGGTCATATCCGGCGGCGGCCCCGGCATCATGGAGGCCGCCAACAAGGGCGCGTATTTCGGCAAGTCGCCCAGCGTCGGTCTCAACATCCAGCTGCCGCACGAGCAAAGCGCCAATACGTATCAGGACATCAGCCAGACCTTCCGGCATTTCTTTGCGCGCAAGGTCATGTTCGTCAAGTTCGCCGCCGCCTATGTCGTCATGCCCGGCGGCTTCGGCACGCTGGATGAGCTGTTCGAAGCGCTGACCCTGGTGCAGACCGGGAAAATCGCGCCCATCCCCATCATCCTGGTCGGCTCGGCCTTCTGGGCGGGGCTGACCGACTGGGTGAAAACCCGAATGGTGGACGACGGTATGATTTCGCCCGATGATATCGACCTCTTGCGCGTCATCGACAAGCCGGAAGACGTGGTCGACGCCATCTTCAGCCATTATGAAAAACGCGGCTTCATGCCCTCGCTGGCCGAGCGCGAAATCCAGTTCAGTTTGTAAGTAGCTGTCCTGCCTGTAATCTAGTGTCACGAACCAAAAATAACGAAACATGAAACAGCGTCTTTTTCCGCCATGCGTCGTTGCAGACCCTTGCCGTATACCCCATACGGCTGCGGGTCTGCGCCTAGACTAGCGAAAAAATCCATCTGTTTCATTTGTTCCGCTATTTCCGGTTCGCAACACTAGGTTTAAAGTCTGTTAACTGGAGCGTGCCATGCGTTATCCCGTATTGCTGTTGACCCTGTTGTTGAGCGGCCTGGCTGTCGCCGCTGAACCCGCCGACCATCCGCCCGACCTGCAGCCGGTTCCCGATGGCGCGCCGGGTCCCGATGACGCCCCGCCGGTTACGATCCAGCCGACAAGCCCGGGACGCGTCGTCGAATACCGCGCCAACGGCAAGCTCTACATGCTGAAAGTCATTCCCCGATACGGCAAGCCCTATTACCTGATCGACCAGCGCGGAGACGGCCAGTTTGCACGGCAGGACAGCCTCGATTCCGGCATGCGTCCGCCGATGTGGGTGATCAAGGAATTCTGATTCTTGCACGCACTTGAAGCGATACCTTGTCGCCGGCACCCTGCCGCAAGCGCAGTCTTCGGCTTGTCTTCGCGTCCCGCTTCAAATGGGTGCCGGAATAGTCTTGTGTGTCGGTTAAAATCCGCCGCATGACAACCGCATCCAATCAAGATATTCCGCGCAAGGTCGCGGCCAGCCAGGGTTTTCATTGGGTGGCCGCAGGCTTTCGCCTGTACCGAAAAAATCCCTTGTTGCTATCCGCCGCGTTCGGCGTGCTGTTCGGCGTGGTGATGGCGCTCGGCCTGATTCCGGTGGTGGGCGGTTCGCTGTCGGAGCTGGCTTCGCCGCTGATGGTGGCCGGTTTCATGGCGGCCTATCGCGTGCTCGACGGCGGCGGCGAACTCGAACTGCCGAATTTCCTGGCGGGCGTGCGGGGTCCCGCGATTCCGTTGATGGCGGTGGGGGCGGTGCAACTGCTGGGCACGCTGCTGATCGGCAAGATCATGCTCGGCATGGGTTTCGATCCGCAGGCGATCATGACGGCGGCGCAGTCGCAAAAAGACCCGGTCGAAATGCAGGCGCTGCTGAATCAGGCGATGCCGGCGGTGTTTACCGGCCTGCTGCTGTTCACCCCGCTGATCATGGCCACCTGGTTTGCCCCCGCGCTGATCCTGTTCGGCGGCGCCCGCCCGGCCACCGCGCTGGGCGTGAGCCTGAAAGCCGTCGCCAGGAACTGGGCGGCGATGATGGTGAACGGCATCACACTCGGCCTGCTGCTGTTCCTGGCGGCACTGGTGCCGATGCTGCTCGGCCTGCTGGTGGCGATGCCGGTGCTGTTCGGCTCCTTGTATGCCTCGTATCAGGCGATTTTCGCAGTGTGGGCGGACGAATCCGCGCCCAGCAACGTGGTGTCGCTCTAGCAGCCTGTACTCAGGCTGGCGCCAGCTTGGCGTAAGCCAGCGCCAGCCACTTGGTGCCGACGTCGCGGAATTTCACCTGCACCCGCGCGTCCGCGCCGCGCCCTTCGAAGTCGATGATGATGCCGGTGCCGAACTTGGCATGGGTGACGCTCTGACCGACCTTGTAGCCGGTGTCATTTCCAGTTTGCGGGCTGCGCGGGGCCGGCGCCGGCGCGCTGTAGCCGCCTGACGGATAGGCCGGCTCGCTGCGGCGGTTGAGGTCGAGCAGCACCTGCTTCGGCAGTTCATCGAGAAAGCGCGACGGCAGGCTGTAGCGGGTCTGCCCGTGCAGCATGCGCGACTGCGCGTGCGACAGATACAGGCGGCGCCGGGCGCGGGTGATCGCCACGTACATCAGCCGCCGCTCCTCCTCCAGGCCGCTTTCCTCGTTCGCGCTCTGCTCGTGCGGAAACAGCCCCTCTTCCAGTCCGGTGATGAACACGGCGTGAAATTCCAGCCCCTTGGCGGCGTGCACCGTCATCAGCTGCAGCGCGTCGTGGCCGGCGCCGGCCTGGTGCTCGCCGGCTTCCAGCGCGGCGTGGGCGAGAAAACGATCCAGCTCGGGCTGGGTCGCTTCGGCGGAGACTGAGGCCTCAGGCGTGATGTCGGAAACAAAGGCCTCCGAAGAACCCGATTCCTCGGCAAACAAGGCCGCCGCGTTGACCAGTTCGTTGAGGTTTTCCAGGCGGTCGGCGCCTTCCTTGTCGGCGCGATAGTAGTCGGCCAGGCCGCTGGCCTCGATCACGTGGTCGATCGCCTCGGCCAGCGGCAGGTCGCGCGTGACCTGCTTGATTTGCTCGATCAGCTTGGCGAAGCCGGCCACCTTGCCGCTGCTGGTGCTTGTGCCCTTTTGGGTGCAGGCCGCCTGCCACAGGCTCATGCCCGCGCGCGCAGCATGGTCGGCCAGCTGTTCCAGGGTGCGCGCGCCGATGCCGCGGGTGGGGAAATTCACCACCCGCAGGAACGCGCCGTCGTCTTCCGGGTTGGTCAAGAGGCGCAGATAGGCGAGCGCGTGCTTGACCTCCTGGCGCTCGAAAAAGCGCAGCCCGCCGTACACCCGATACGGCACGCTGGCCGAGAACAGCGCGTGCTCCAGCACCCGCGATTGCGCGTTGGAGCGGTACAAGAGCGCCATGTCGGACAGGTTCATTCCCTCGCGGTTGAGCGCGCGCACCTCGTCGACCACGAAGCTTGCCTCCTCCTGGTCGGAATAGGCGTGGAACACGCGGATCGGCTCGCCGTCGCCTTCCGCCGTCCACAGGTTCTTGCCGAGGCGATGCGCGTTCTGCGAGATCAGCGTGTTGGCGGCGGTGAGAATGTGGCCGTGGCTGCGGTAGTTCTGCTCCAGCTTGATCACGTTGCCGTGGGCGAACTCGCGCTCGAACTCGGCCATGTTGGCGGTATTGGCGCCGCGGAACGCGTAGATCGACTGGTCGTCGTCGCCCACC
>JAHJNP010000252.1 GCA_018820745.1 Gammaproteobacteria bacterium | reverse complement strand
CGTAGCCGAGCTCCCGGCCGCCGAGCTTGCCGTAGCCGATGACGGCGAAGCGCGGCGTGTCGCGGTGGCGCGTCTTCAGCCCGGCCCAGCAGCGCGCAAGGGTTTCGGCAAGCAGCGTGTCGGCGAGATTCGACAGGTGGTCCGACAGCGCTTCCAGCGTCAGCCGGCCCGCCACGTCCTGCGCCAGGAGGCGCAGCGTCTGCACCTGCTTGAAGCGGCGTAGCGCATCCAGCTGCGCTTCGGTGTCGCCGGGGCGGGCGTCGAGTTCGTCGCGCAATTGCGCGGCAAGCTGCGCCCAGTCGGGCACGCTCATCAGGGATTGCGGCGCGATCAGCTCGTCCAGCAACTGCGGCTGCTGCGTCAGCACCTGCGCCGCCCACGGACTCGCCGCCAAAAGGCGCACCAGCTGACGCAACGCCGCCGGGTATTCGGCCAGCAGCGCCAGATAGGTGGAACGGCGCGCGATGGACTGGATCAGGGCGGCGAAGCGTTCCAGCGTGGCCGCCGGATCGGACTGGCTGCCGATGACTTCGAGTGCGGGCGGCAGCAGCGCGTTGAGCCGCAGTTGCGTCGACTCGGCCAGTTGCGCAGTGTGCTGGCGCAGCGCGTCGAGCGTGGCCAGCACCCGCTGCGGGTCGTCGTAGCCGGCGTTTTCCAGCAGCGCGCGGGTGGTGGCGGCGTCCGCCGTGCCGCAGCACGCCGCGGTCAGCGGGTGGCTTACCTGGTCGGTTTGCGGCGCGGCGAACATCTGCTCGAAATGGCGCGTGACCTTGTTGCGGTGGCGGTCGAGCGCGGCGATCAGCGCGGTGTAGTCGGGGACATCCATCGCCTCGGCGAGCATCGCCTGCGATTCCGCGTCGTCCGGCAACTGCTGGGTTTGCGCGTCGTCCAGATATTGCAGCCGGTGTTCCAGCCGCCGCAAGAAATTGTAGGCGGCGGCGAGCTCCTGTTGCGCGTCGGCCGCCATCAGGCCGCTGTTCACCAGTTCGCCCAGCACCGTCAGCGTCGGCCGCTGCTGCAGCGCGGCAATCTTGCCGCCGCGGATGAGCTGGAACACCTGCGCGGTGAACTCGATTTCGCGGATGCCGCCCGGTCCCAGCTTGATGTTGTCGGCCATCTCGCGGCGCGCGACCTCGCGCCGGATCTGCACGTGGAGGTCGCGGATCGCGGCAAACGCGCCGAAGTCGAGGTATTTGCGGAACACGAAGGGCCGCACGATTGCCATCAGTTCGTCGTGGCGGCAGCCGGTGAGCGGGCGCGCCTTGATCCAGGCGTAGCGTTCCCACGGCCGACCCTGCGCGACCAGATAGTCTTCCAGCATCGCAAAGCCCATCGCGAAGGGCCCGGAATCGCCCCACGGCCGCAGCCGCAGGTCGACGCGGAAGACGTAGCCGTCGGCGGTGGCTTCCGACAGCGCGGCGGTCAGCTTGCGCCCGAGGCGGACGAAGAACTCGTGGTTGCTGATCGACTTGCCCGTCTGGATACCATCCCTGCGGGACATAATCGCGGCGGCGTCATGGTCGGCCGCGGTGTCGCCTTCCTCGGGATAGAGATAGATGAGGTCGATGTCGGACGACACGTTGAGCTCGCCGCCGCCGAGCTTGCCCATGCCGACGACGACCATCTGCTGCGGCTGGCCGTGTTCGTCGCGCGGTTCGCCGTGGCGCGAGGCAAGCACGGCGTGGTGGAAATCGAGCGCGGCCACGAGGCACACCTCGGCCAGCGTGCTGTAGGTGGCCGTCACTTCGGCGAGGTCGGCGCTGCCCGCCAGGTCGCGCGCGGTGGCGACCAGCCACACGTGCTGGCGCAGCTGCCTGAGCCGCTGATGCAGCGCGGTTTCGTCGGCGCACGCGGGCGCCGCGAGAAACGCCTGCATCGCTTCGCGGGCGAACGCCTGGTCGAATTGCCCGGCCACGGCTTCGGCCAGCAGGGGGTGTGCCGTCAGCAGGCGGCGGCCATAGCGGGAACAGCGGACAACACGGTCGAGTGCGGGATGGCTCATGGCTGGGATCGGGCGGTTTGAATTGGGCTGCTATGAATTAGGCGCTTTGAATTAAAATCGTGCGGTTATTAAACACTTTATCAGTGGAGAGACCGTATGGCTTCTATCGAGTCGATTCTGACCGAAACCCG
>JAHJNP010000019.1 GCA_018820745.1 Gammaproteobacteria bacterium | reverse complement strand
GGTGCGTTCTGGGGCAAGCCGATGTGGGGCGCGTGGTGGGTGTGGGACGCCCGCCTCACCTCCGAACTGATCCTCTTGTTTCTCTATGTCGGCGTCATGGCCCTGCAGGCCGCGATCGACGACCCGCGCCGCGCCGACCGCGCCGGCGCGCTGCTCAACCTGGTCGGCGTCATCAACGTGCCGATCATCTATTTCTCGGTCACATGGTGGAACACCCTGCACCAGGGCTCCTCGGTCAGCCTCACCCGCGCGCCGTCGATGGCGCAGACCATGCTCTGGGGCATGCTGATCATGGCACTCGCCGCCTGGATGTACACCATCGCCGTTTCCCTGGCCCGCGCACGTTCATTGGTCCTCGAACGTGAGCGGCAGACCGACTGGGCGCGCGCAGTGCTGGAGGGCAAGGCATGAACTGGGAAAGCTGGCAGGCCTTCTGGGCCATGGGCGGCTATGGGCTCTATGTCTGGGGTTCGTTCGGGATGACGCTGCTCTGCATCGTGGGAGAAATCGGGTTGTTGCGCCGCCATCGCCGCCAAGTCTGGCAACGGCTCAAGCGCATGAAATCATGGGATCCGCAATAGAATTCGGGAATGGAAATGAAACCACGTCACAGAAAACTCGCTTTGATCGTCCTCGTCCTTGCCGTCCTTGGGGTTGCAGTGGCGCTGGTGCTCAATGCCTTCAACAGCAACCTGGTGTTCTTCTTCTCGCCCACCCAGGTCGCCAATGGGGAGGCGCCGACCAGCCGCGCCTTCCGCATCGGCGGTCTGGTCGAGGAAGGCAGCACCCGGCGCGAGGCGGACGGACTCACCACCCGTTTCGTCGTCACCGATACCGCCAAATCGATGCCGGTAACCTACACCGGCATCCTGCCCGACCTGTTCAAGGAAGGTAAGGGCGTGGTGGCCGAAGGCCGGCTCGGCCCCGACGGCCTGTTTGCCGCCACTCAGGTGCTGGCCAAGCACGACGAGAACTACATGCCGCCGGAAGCCGCCAGCGCCATCGAACAGGCGCAAAAAGCGCAGCTGACAGTGGTGGAGTAATTTTGATATCCCAAGACGCCGAACCGGTTTGGATCGGCGTCTTTCCAGGCAGTAAAAAGGAAAAAGCATGATCCCTGAACTCGGCCATTTCGCCCTGATTATTGCGTTGCTGTTGGCGCTCACCCAGGCCATCCTTCCGCTTGTCGGCGCGCAACGCGGCAACCTCACGCTGATGGCCGTGGCGCGTCCCGCCGCGCAGGGGCAATTCCTGTTCACTGCAATCGCCTTCGCCTGCCTCGCGTATTCCTTCCTCACCAACGATTTCTCGGTCGAGAATGTGGCGCGCAACTCGTTTTCGCAGCTGCCCGAGGTCTACCGCCTGACCGCCACTTGGGGCTCGCACGAAGGCTCGCTGCTATTGTGGGTGCTGACCCTCGGCTTCTGGAGCACCGCGGTGTCGGTGTTCTCGCGCCACCTGCCGGAAGACATGGCGGCGCGCGTGATCGGCGTCATGGGCCTGATCTCGGTCGGCTTTCTCGCCTTCCTGCTTACCACCTCCAACCCGTTCGAGCGCCTGCTGCCTGCCGCCATGGACGGCAATGACATGAACCCGCTCTTGCAGGACTGGGGCATGATCATCCACCCGCCGATGTTGTATATGGGCTACGTCGGCTTCGCCGTCGCCTTCGCCTTCGCCATCGCCGCGCTGCTCTCGGGCAAGATGGACGTCGCCTGGGCGCGCTGGTCGCGGCCGTGGACCACCGTGGCCTGGGCCTTCCTCACCTTCGGCATCATGCTCGGCAGCTGGTGGGCCTACCGCGAACTCGGCTGGGGCGGCTGGTGGTTCTGGGACCCCACCGAGAACGCCTCGTTCATGCCGTGGATCGCCGGCACCGCGCTGATCCACTCGCTCGCCGTCACCGAGAAGCGCGGCGCCTTCAAAGCCTGGACCGTGCTCCTGGCGTTGGTCGTCTTCTCGCTGTCGCTGCTCGGCACCTTCCTGGTGCGCTCCGGCGTGCTGTCCTCGGTGCATGCCTTCGCCACCGACCCCGCGCGCGGCGCCTTCATCTTGGGCTTTCTCGCCGTGGTGATCGGCGGCTCGCTCGCGCTGTACGCCTGGCGCGCACCGAAGATGGTCACCGGCAGCGGCTTTACCTGGTTCTCGCGCGAGTCGTTGCTGCTCGCCAATAACGTCATCCTGATGGCGGCGCTGGGCTCGGTGCTGCTCGGCACCCTGTATCCGCTGTTCATCGACGCCATGGGGCTGGGCAAGATATCCGTCGGCCCGCCCTATTTCAACGCGGTGTTCGTGCCGCTGATGGCGCCGGCGCTGTTCCTCATGGGCATCGGCCCCTTGGCGCGCTGGAAGGACGCCAGCCTGCCGGACGTCGTCACCCGCATGAAGTGGGCGCTCGGCGTGGCGCTCGCCACCGGCCTGCTGCTGCCGCTGACGCTGGACGGCTTCAACCCCTGGGCGAGCTTGGGCTTCTTCCTTGCTGCCTGGATCACGCTGGCGGTGCTGGCGGCCTTTATCGACCGGCTCAAGCATGGCCAGGGCGGCCTGCTGCAGAAACTGGCGGGCTTGCCGCGCGGCTTCTGGGGCATGCAACTGGCGCACCTGGGCATGGCGATCGGCGTCGCCGGCATCGCCGTGGTCGCCAACTACTCGACCGAGCGCGACGTGCGCATGGAGGTGGGGAGCTATGCCGAGCTCGCCGGCTACACCTTCACCTTTCGCGGCACCACCGAGCATGATGGCCCTAACTACCGCGCCGCCCGCGGCACGCTGGAGGTCAGCCAGAATGGCAAGCCGGTGGCTACGCTGCACCCCGAGAAGCGCATCTACAACGCCTCCGGCTCGGGAATGACCGAGGCCGCGGTGCATCCGAACATCTTCCGCGACGTCTACGTCGCCCTGGGCGAGCAGCTCGACGACCAGGGCGCCTGGACCGTGCGCCTGTTCCACAAGCCGTTCATCAACTGGCTCTGGTTCGGCGCCCTGTTCATGGTGGTGGGCGGGTTCATGGCGGCCTCCGACAAGCGCTACCGCATCGCGCTCAGGCGCAGCGAAGTGCCGAAGCACCTTGCTGCACAGGGGGCCTGAAGCATGAAGCGCTGGCTGCCGCTCGTCCTTTTCGTCGTCCTCGTCGGCTTCTTCGCCAAGGGCCTGTTCCTCAACCCGCGCGAAGTGCCGTCGCCGTTCATCGGCCGCAATGCGCCGGCCTTCACGCTGCCGCTGGTGGGTGATGCGAACGCCGCCTTCAGTCCGGCCGACATGAAGGGCAAGACCTGGATGCTTAACGTCTGGGCGCCCTGGTGCGTGTCGTGCCGCCAGGAACATCCGCTGCTGATGCAGATCGCCCAGAGCGGCCGTATCCCCATCGTCGGCCTCAACTGGAAGGACAAGGATCGCGAGGCGGCGCCGCTGCTCGCGCGGACCGGCAGCCCCTATGTGGCGGTGCCGGAGGATCTGGATGGCCGCGTCGGCATTGACTACGGGGTCACCGGCACCCCCGAGACCTACCTCATCGATCAGGCGGGCATCGTGCGACTGAAGCACATCGGGCCGATCAGCCCCGAGGTATGGAAGACCAAGTTCGAGCCGAAACTTAAGGAGCTGGGCGCATGAAACCTGGTCGCATCAAGCCCATCCTGCTGACCATCCTGCTGGCGATCTGCCTGCCGGCGCTGGCCAATGAAGCAGCGCCCAAGGCGGCGCTGCCCAATGCCGACGATCCCGTCATCGAGCAGCGCCTGGTCAAACTGGCGGAAGACCTGCGCTGCCTGGTCTGCCAGAACGAATCGCTGGCAGGCTCGCACGCCGCGCTGGCGGAAGACCTGCGGCGCGAGATCCGCACGCTGATGAAGGCGGGCAAGAGCGACAAGCAGGTGATCGCCTACCTCACCGAACGCTATGGCGACTTTGTGTTGTATCGTCCGCCGTTCAAGCCGGTAACCTGGCTGCTCTGGCTGGGCCCCGTACTGTTCCTGGGCATCGGCGGCGGCGCCTGGGTCATGACGTTGCGGCGTCGCCGCGACGCGCCGACTGCTCCACTTGACGCAAAAAAGCGCGCTGCCGCTGCTTACCTTCTGGAAGAAAAATGAACCCGTTCTGGACTGTCTCCCTGTTTTGGATTGCCGTTGTCATCTGCATCGGCGTTGCCCTGGCCTTTGTGCTGCCCCCGCTGCTGCGCACGCGGACCGCAGCGGGCAAGGCCGCGCGACGCGACGTCAACATTGCCGTTTACCGTGATCAGATGAAGGAAATCGAGGCCGACCGCACAAACGGCATGCTTACCGACGCCCAGTTCCAGATCGCCCGGCAGGAACTCGAAGCCCGCCTGGCGGACGATGCCCTGAGCCTGGACGATGCCCCCGAGCCGGGCCAGGTCAGCAGCCGCAAGCTGGGCTACGGCCTCGCCGCGGTGCTGCCGGTCGCGGCACTTGGATTGTATTTCTGGATGGGGCAGCCGGCGTCGCTGATCGAGATCGCCAATGCGCAATCCGATCCGGCCCATCCCGCCATGGCCGCTGCCGCGAGCGAGCATGATTTCATGAAGCTGATCCGGAAAGTCGAAGAGAAAATCCAGGCCAATCCCGAAGACGGCGCGGCGTGGGCGATGCTGGCCAAGTCCTACGCGGCGACGGAGCGCTGGCCTGAAGCCCTGCAGGCTTTTGAAAAGGTGGTCAAGCTGTTGCCGCAGGATGCCTCGGTGCTGTCCGGCTACGCCGAGGCCCTGGCCATCACCAACAACCGTGTGCTCACGGGCAGGTCCATGGCCTTGATCCAGCAGGCGCTGGCAATCGATCCCGAAGACATAAAGGGTCTGGAACTGGCCGGCATCCAGGCCTATCAGGAACAGAATTTTGTCCAGGCCAGCAATTATTTCAAGCGCTTGCATCAGTTGCTGCCGCCGGAGTCGTCCTATGCCCAGGATATTCTGGCTGCACAGAAAGAAACCGAACGCTTGGCCCAAACCGGCATGACCGGCCTCGACAATCTGGCCGCCACGGCGCCTGCCGAGGTCAAGGCGGCGTCGGTGGCGCAGGGCGCAGCCATCAAGGGCAGCATCGATATTGCCCCGGCACTCAAGTCCAGGCTCGCTGATACGGACGTGCTTTTTCTGTTTGCGCGTCCGGGCCAGAGTGGTCCGCCGGTGGCGGCGATCCGCGCGCGCGCCAGCCAGTTGCCGCTGGAGTTTGAACTGGACGACAGTACGGCGATGAACCCTGGTAACACCCTTTCTCAGCACAAACAGGTGATGCTGGTGGCCCGCGTTTCCAAATCCGGCAATCCGATGGCCCAGCCGGGTGATTTGGAGGGCACCATCGCCAACGTGAAGGTGGGTGCGACCGGCGTGAAAATCGTGATCGATCAGGCCCGCCCCTGACGACGGGGCGCAAGTAAAATCGATCACGAATTTGAGCGGCGGGATGGGATGAAGTAGAATCCGCCATCACCCGCCCCCGCTCATAAAATGACGAAGTATGTGTTTGTCACCGGCGGAGTGGTTTCTTCCCTCGGGAAAGGAATCGCCTCCGCTTCTCTTGCTGCGCTGCTCGAATCGCGCGGTATCCGTGTCACCCTGTTAAAGCTCGATCCGTACATCAACGTCGATCCCGGCACCATGAGTCCGTTCCAGCACGGCGAGGTGTTCGTGACCGACGACGGCGCGGAGACCGATCTCGACCTCGGCCATTACGAGCGCTTTTCCAGCGCGCGCATGAGCCGGCGCAACAACTTCACCACCGGCCAGATCTACAAGTCGGTCATCGACAAGGAGCGCCACGGCGATTATCTCGGCGCCACGGTGCAGGTCATCCCGCACATCACCGACGAGATCAAGCGCTCCATCCGCGCGGGTGCAGAAGGCGCCGATGTGGCGCTGGTCGAGATTGGCGGCACCGTGGGCGACATCGAATCGCTGCCGTTTCTGGAAGCCATCCGCCAGATGGGGTTTGAAGACGGTCCCGAAAACACCTGCTTCATCCACTTGACGCTGTTGCCCTACATCGCGACCGCCGGCGAGCTGAAAACCAAGCCGACCCAGCATTCGGTGAAGGAACTGCGCGAGATCGGCATCCAGCCCGACATTCTGCTGTGCCGTGCCGATCGTGAAATCCCGGTCGACGAGCGACGCAAGATTGCGCTGTTCACCAATGTGCGGCCGGAGGCGGTGATCCAGATGCTGGATTCCGACTCGATCTACAAGATTCCGGCGATGTTGCACGACCAGATGCTCGACGAAATCGTCTGTCACAAGCTGAAAATTCTGGCGCGTGCGGCCGATCTGACGACATGGAAAAAACTGGTTAACGCGCTGGAGCATCCCGAACACACCGTCAACATCGCCTTCGTCGGCAAGTATGTCGACCTCACCGAGTCCTACAAGTCACTGTCGGAAGCGATGATCCATGCCGGCATGCATACCCTCAGCAAGGTAAAAATCCACTACACCGACTCCGAGCAGATCGAGAAATCCGGCATCGACTGCTTGAAGGGCATGGACGCGATCCTGGTGCCCGGCGGCTTCGGCAAGCGCGGGGTCGAAGGCAAGATTGCCGCCATCCGCTATGCGCGGGAAAACAAGGTGCCCTACCTGGGCATCTGCCTCGGCATGCAGCTCGCGGTGGTCGAGTTCGCGCGCGACGTCGCCGGCATGGCGGACGCCCAATCGACCGAGTTCGATCCGGCGACCACGCATCCGGTGATCGGTCTCATTACCGAGTGGCTGGACCGCGGCGGTCAGGTCGAAAAGCGCAGCGAGCAGTCCGATCTGGGCGGCACCATGCGCCTGGGCGGCCAGCCGTGCGAGCTGAAGGACGGCACCCTGGCGCGCGAGGTCTACGGCGCGGCCAGCATCACCGAGCGGCACCGCCATCGCTATGAAGTCAACAACACCCTGCTGTCCGAACTTGAAGCGAAAGGGCTGGTGGTGGCCGGACGCGCGCCGGGCACCGACCTGTGCGAAATGGTCGAGCTGCCGACCTCGGTCCATCCCTGGTTCGTCGCCTGCCAGTTCCACCCCGAATTCACCAGCAACCCGCGCAATGGCCATCCGCTGTTCATCGCGTTTGTGAAGGCCGCGCTGGCGCATCAACAAGGGGCACATGCATGAAACTTTGTCATTTTGAAGCCGGGATCGACCATCCACTGTTCCTGATTGCCGGTCCCTGCGTGATCGAATCCGAACAGCTGGCGATGGACACCGCTGGCGCGCTGAAGGAAATGTGCGCATCGCTGAATATCCCGTTCATCTACAAGTCATCGTTCGACAAGGCCAACCGCTCGTCGACCCAGTCCTTCCGCGGACCGGGGATCGAGGAGGGTCTGCGCATCCTGTCCGAGGTCAAGAAGCAGATCGGCGTGCCGGTGCTGACCGACGTCCACGAGGACACGCCGCTCGCCGAAGTGGCTTCCGTGGTCGACGTGCTGCAGACCCCAGCCTTCCTCTGCCGCCAGACCAACTTCATCCAGAATGTCGCGCGCACGGGCCTACCGGTCAATATCAAGAAGGGCCAGTTTCTCGCGCCGTGGGACATGCAGAACGTGGTCGACAAGGCACGCGAGGTCGGCAACGACCAGATCATGGTGTGCGAGCGCGGCGTTTCCTTCGGCTACAACACGCTGGTGTCCGACATGCGCGGCCTGGCGATCATGCGCGCCACGCAGTGCCCGGTTGTATTCGACGCCACCCACTCGGTGCAGCAGCCGGGCGGGCAGGGCACGACCAGCGGCGGCCAGCGCGAGTTCGTGCCGGTGCTGGCACGTGCGGCAGTCGCTGCCGGGGTGGCGGGCGTGTTCGCGGAGACCCATCCGGATCCGGCATGCGCCCTGTCCGACGGCCCCAACGCGTGGCCGCTCGACATGATGAAGGAACTGCTGGAAACGCTGAAGGAAATCGACGCGCTGGTGAAACAGCGCGGTTTTATTGAACACAAAGTCATGAAGACCTGATCCGCGAAGCGGGCAAAACTGAACAAGGAAAAGAAATTGAGCGCCATTATTGATGTCATCGCCCGGGAAATTCTCGACTCCCGCGGCAATCCCACCGTCGAAGCCGACGTGCTGCTGGAATCCGGCGTGCTGGGTCGCGCCGCCGTGCCCTCGGGCGCCTCCACCGGCAGCCGCGAAGCGATCGAACTGCGCGACGGCGACAAGTCGCGCTACCTCGGCAAGGGCGTGCTGAAAGCCGTCGAACATATCAACACCGAAATCTGCGAAGCCATCATCGGCCTCGACGTCGAAGACCAGGCCTTCATCGATCAAACCATGATCGATCTGGACGGCACCGAGAACAAGTCGCGTCTGGGCGCCAATGCGCTGCTGGCGGTGTCGATGGCGTGCGCGCGCGCCGCCGCCGAACAGGCCGGACTGCCGCTCTACCGCTACCTCGGCGGCGCTGCGCCGATGGCCTTGCCGGTGCCGATGATGAACATCATCAACGGCGGCGCGCATGCCAACAACAACATCGACATGCAGG
>JAHJNP010000251.1 GCA_018820745.1 Gammaproteobacteria bacterium | reverse complement strand
CGCTTGCCTACGTGATTTTTTTCTGTGGCCAGTCGTGCTTCACGTTCTAAAACCAAGCGAAACCAGGCTTGCAACGGCCTGCCAATTGCGGCAAACCCGCCAATTTCAAAATCATTTATAGAAAAATATATGGGACCACCGCGCCTATTCTTGCGTATCCCCCCGAGAATCCGTGTTCATGATTAAAGCGACTTCCGCAAACACTCAATCTCGACACTTGATCTCAGTCATCATGCCTTGCTTCAACGCTGAGCCTTATCTTGATGAGGCAGTGAGCAGCGTGATGAGCCAAAGCTATTCCGATGTGGAACTAATTCTCGTCGACGACGGCTCCACTGATCACAGCATTGAGATCGCCAAAAAACTGATGCAGGCGCATCCGGGGCGCATCACGCTTTTTAAGCAACAAAACCTTGGCCCCTACACGGCGCGAAATCTTGGCATGCAGCACGCCCGTGGCGAGTACATCGCCTTTCTCGACGCCGACTACTGGTGGACGACAGACTGCCTGGAAAAACTCCACGCTGCATTGATCCAATCCAATGCCATCCTGGCTTATTGCGGCTGGCAGAATGTCGGCGCGGTCGACCGCAGCAACGATCCCTTTATCCCACCGGATTACGAGCAGGGTGACAAGGCCGAGCAATTTTTGCGCGCGGCATCGCCCTGGCCGATCCACGCCGCGCTGACGCGCAGCGATACGCTCGCTGCGGTCGGCGGCTTCGACACCCACTGGCGCACCTGCATGGATTACGACCTGTGGCTTCGGATCGGCGTAGCCAACCGCATCGTGCTGGTTCCGGAGGTGATGGCGTTCTATCGCCACAAGGTCAGCGGACAGATCACTTCCAAGCAGTGGGTCCAGGCAGAAAACACCAGGCAGGTAAAGCAGAAGTTCGTGGCCACCCACCCTGAACTTGTGGCCCACTTTGGTGCGACCAAGCTGAAGCAACTCATCGACGGCGCTTACCTCAAGCGCGGCTACCAAGCCTACTGGCGGCGTGATCTTGTCACCGCCTGGCATGTTTTTCGCAAGGCGCTACGCAACGGCGGCTGGAATCTTTCTGACCTGAGGTATCTGCTGCCCGCACTGCTGCCGGAGCGAGCCTACGTGAAGCTGATTCAGACCCTAAGCAAACGATGACCCCCTACCAATCGATCATGACTATGCCCGGCCTGCCTTGGAGACTGCGGCAGAAGCTGGAAAACTGGGTGGAAGGACAAGTGCGTAACAACCGGCCGGCGCTCTACCGCTGGCTGTACTACGGCAGTACGCGCGAGCGGCTTCGCCCCGTCACAAGCGGGCCGAAGCACCACTTCTTCGGCTACTACGAAAAATCGCCGTGGAATGCCTCGCAGACCCTGCTTCTGGCCCATGAGGCCGATTTTAACGACCGCCCACCCGCGCCGGATGATCGCCTGCGTGTCGGTATCGTTCATCTTGCCGACAATCGTTTCGAGCCGCTCGGCGAAACCCTGTCCTGGAACTGGCAGCAGGGTGCCATGCTGGCCTGGCACCCTGCTGATCCGGAACACCTCCTTGTTCACAATGACCGCCGTGAAGGCCGGCTCGTGGGTGTGGTCCGCGACACGACTGGCCGCGAGCAGCGCGTCTACGATCGTCCGATCTACACCCTGTCGCCGGATGGCAAGACTGCCTGGAGCCTCAATTTCGCCAGACTGGCAACCCATCGTCCAGGATACGGTTACGCGGGCATTGTCGATCCATGGGCCGATGTCGCACATCCGGACGATGATGGAATCCATGCCATCGATCTCGTCAGCGACAACAGCACGCTGATCGTCAGCATCGATCAACTTGCGAGGCTTAACCCGACGCCCGCAATGGCCGGCCAGTTCCATTGGCTGAACCATATCCAGGCTAGCCCGCAGGGCACGCGCATCGCCTTCTTCCACCTGTGGCGTGAGGGGGAGAAGGGCTGGGGGGTGCGTCTTTATGTGTCGCGCCGGGACGGAAGCGAACTCGCCTGCGCGCTCGACGCTGGCCGCATCTCGCACTACGACTGGCAGGACGAGGATCATCTGCTGGTATGGGCGCGCCGCAAGGAAGGGGGTGAACGCTTCCTGCTGGTGGATGTGCGGGACGGCAGTTACCAGGCTTTCGGTGAGGGCGTACTCACCGAGGATGGCCACGACACCTTCTCGCCCGACCGCCGCTGGGTGCTGAACGATACTTATCCAGACCCCCATGATATGCGCACGCTGATGCTGGTAAGTTGGCCGGAAGGCAAGCGCATCGATATTGCCCGTGCCTACTCGCCGAAATCCAAATGGTGGGGGGAGATCCGCTGCGACCTACACCCCCGCTGGAGCCGTGATGGTTGCCAAGTATGCATTGATTCGGTGCATGAGGGCAGCCGCCAGATGTATGTCGTTGATGTCAGCGAGTGGACGAAATGAGCCGCGCGCTGATCCTGATGTATCACGCCATCGACACACCACGCAGCGCGACCGAGGCGCGTTATTGCGTGACGCCCGCAGCCTTTCGTGAGCAGATGGCTTATCTGTCGTACGCCGGTCTCAACCCGATTCCGTTGTCACAACTGGTTGATTCGCTCAAGAGCGAGAAGGTCACTCCGCAGAACAGCGTCGCCGTCACCTTCGATGATGGGTTCGAGTGCTTCCAGCGCAATGCACTGCCGGTGCTCACGGAATTTAGAATTCCGGCCACCTTGTTTGCAGTGGCAGGCAAACTAGGCCACACCAATTCCTGGATGCAGGCCAAGGGCTGGCCCGAACGCCGGCTGATGGATGCTGGGGATCTGCGTGCGGTACAGGCTGATGGCGTGACCATCGGCTGCCATGCACTCAGTCACACACCATTGACCACGACGTCCGACTCCGATCTGATGAAAGAGACGCTCGATGCCCGTCACATCCTGAGTGAGGCAATTGGCACTGACGTAACGCTATTTGCGTACCCAAACGGAGCGCAGGGCGAACGTGAACGCCGGGCTGTTGCGAATGCTGGCTTTGTAGCCGCCTGCTCTACCGAGTCAGGTTTCAACGGGCATCACGCCGACCTCTTTGCACTACGCCGCATCGACGTCTACGGCAGCGACACGCTCTCGAATTTCCGTCGCAAGCTGCAGTTCGGCGCAAATCGCGTCACCCGTGTCGATCTTACCCGCTACTACCTCAACCGTATTGCGACCCGCTTCCATGGCTGATACTGCTTCCTCCTCCACCCTGCCCTTTGTCAGCGTCATTGTGCCCGCGCTGAATTGCGCCGAAGACGTGCAAAGCTTTGCCGAGGCCATGCGGCAGCAAGATTATCCGGCCGACCGTTTCGAGATCATCGTGGTGGATAACGGCTCGTCCGACGACACCTTCGAGCGCGCTCGTACCGCCGGCATGATCGCGCTGAAACGCGAGGAAAAAGGCCGTGCCCGGGCACTGAATACAGGCATCAAGACGGCCCGAGGCGAATTAATTCTAACCACCGATTTGTCGTGTCGCGCCGAACCCTACTGGATTCGTGCCGTAGTCGAGACCTTCGCAGATCACCCGGAAGCGGGCTGCGTGGCGGGGGAAATCAAGCTGCTGCGCGCAACGGATGGTGCGGTGATCGACTTCCAGGAACGCAGCAACTATATGTCGCCGCTGCTGGCGCTCAATCGCACCCGTCTGCCCTTCATGCCCTTCGCAGACGGCGCCAATGCCTCCTTCCGCAAGCGCGTGTTCGATGAAATCGGCGGCTTTGAGGAAAGCTTCGTCAAGGCCGCGGATGTGGAAATCTGCTATCGCATGTTCGTGCTCACCGACTACACGCTGGTGTTCAACCGCTCGGCCTTGATGTGGGAACCGGGCGAACCCTCGCTGCGTGCGCTTCTGCATCAGCGCTTCCGCATGGGTATCGGCTGGAATCTGATGCGGATGAAATACCCGGCGCTGTATAAAGCGAACAAGCGACCATTCAATCCACGGCAGATGTGGTGGAAAGTGCGGGGCAGTGCCATCAAGGCAATCCACCTCATCACACTCAACCTTGGCCTACTTTTTGGCCGAAATCGTGAGGCCACGATCGACGCCAACATCCGCCAACTCATGAGCTGGGCTCAGTGGTTGGGCGGCCACTACGGCCGCTGGTGGCTAGACAGCAGAGGAATTCACCCAGAACCAGTGGAGTTGGAAAAACTTCGTCAACTCATGTCCAAGAAGGACCCATTGCATGGTCGGGTCGGCTTGGTAGAGATGCCTGCATCGAAACAATCATGATCAGCTTTGCATTGGGTATTGTCGACCGTTATTTACAAAGGCACAGGGGTTGGAGCACTGGTGTTATGGGTATCAAACTCCCACATCAAAAGTCCAAAAGTTGTCCAGGCCTACCATCACGCTGCCCCACCAAGATGCAACACAATAATGCTTTGTTCGATCATATTCTGGCTACAACCAAAGTCAGTTAATGATGAACCTCACCATCCTCATCTGCACCCACAACCGGGCCGATCTGCTGGAGCGGGTGATGGCCTCGCTCAATGCGGCAAAGCGTCCTTCCATGCCGGTGCAAATTCTGGTGGCCGCCAATGCCTGCACTGACGACACGACTGCCCGGATGGAGGCCTATCAGGCACAGCAGGACACTCAAGGCTGGCTACCGTTACGGCTGATCGAAGTGCCCACCCCCGGCAAGTCACATGCGCTGAATCGCGCCATACCCGAAATCGACACCGAACTCACCGCGTTTGTCGATGACGATCACCGAGTCGATGAAAACTATCTGGTCGCCATCGAACAGGCAGCGCAAACCTGGCCAGATGCAGGACTATATTGCGGCCGCATCCTGCCCGACTGGGACGGCAGCGAGCCCGAATGGGTGCATGACAATGGGCCCTACCGGATTTATCCGCTCCCTATTCCACGCTACGACCAAGCGGACCAGCCCAAGACGATCACCCCCGAGGAAGGCCCCATCCCGGGGGGGGGGAATCTGGTGGTAAGGCGCCACGTATTCAAACTTGCCGGGGAGTTCTCCACCGAACTGGGCCCGCACGGACATGACCTGGGCGGCGGCGAGGACAGCGAATATGTGCTTCGCGCCATGAATCGCGGCGTACGATGCCAATACACCCCGGACATGGTGCAGCACCATTACGTCGACAACGAGCGACTCCGACTTGGTTATCTGCTGAAGAAAAGCTATCAGCGCACCCGCTCCACGTCGCGCATTCACGGCAACGGCCGGGTGCCGCTTTTCATGTGGCGCAAACTTGCTGAATATGGTTTTCACAGCCTGTTCAGCCTGTCATGGGCCAAGTGCCGCTTCTACTGGATGCGAACAGCCGCTGCATTGGGCGAGGTTCAAGGTCGCCGCGAATCAGGTTTCCGTGGACGGGGGCTCACCCTGCCCCCAGACCGCGGCATGCTGGGCGTTGAAGCCCTGGCACTGCTCACCGGCGCCAGCGGCCTCATCGCCTGGATTGTCTCCGGCGACGCGCGCTGGGCCGGCATCCTGCCCGCGATGGGCGTCGCAGGCGTGGGGGCAACAGCGTTGCTCGCCAAATCCCTGCTCGATTTTTCCCAGACCGGGCCGCGCATGCGCGAGGAAGTGCTCACCCATTACCGGCGCTACACCCTGTTTGCACTGGCACGCCTGACCGCCTGGGCGTTCGCGCTGATGCTGTTCACCGGCGGCGCGGGTGTATTGCTGTACTTCATGCTCAACACCGTGCTCGGCGCGCAGTGGTCGGCGGGCTTGGCCTTCATTGCCGCCATCCTGGGCGTGCTGGCTGCGTTCTCGCTGCAATTCATCCGCAAGCTGCGCTTCAATCCAGGGTTGCTGGTGGCATCGATGCACTACCGCATGAGCCGGCTGTACAGACTCTGGCAGTGGACGACCCCGGCCTTCATCACGGCCCTGCAATGGGGGGGCATGGGCCTGGTCGGACTGCTGTTGGTGGCCGCCAGCTGGCAGTTGTCGAAGGAGGGGCGTATCGGCGACCTGATGGCGTTGTGGGCGGCCACACTATTTTTTGCGGGGACGATCACCTGGACAGGCTGGCAGCCGCAAGCACGCGCGCCGCGTAGACAGCCGGTGCGCGCCGCCGATGCGCCGCCCAACATCCTGATGATCGGCTCCGACACGCTGCGTGCCGACCGCTTGGGCGCGCTGGGCTACCATCGCGTGCTGACACCGAACATCGATGCGCTGGCCGCGAACGGTGCCCTGTTTGCCAACTGCTACGTGCCATGCGCGCGTACCGCCCCCAGCCTCATCTCGATGCTGACCGGCACCTGGCCGCACACCCATGGCATCCGCGACAACTTCGTCAATGACGAGAGCACGCGGCTGAAGGTCGATG
>JAHJNP010000250.1 GCA_018820745.1 Gammaproteobacteria bacterium | reverse complement strand
TGATGAGCAATCCCTTCTACCAGGAAATGGGCTTCACCAAGGACGAGGTCGCCACGGTGTCGAAGGTGTACGGCGTGATCATGACCATCGCCGGCGCGGGCCTCGGCGGCCTGCTGGTGATGCGCATGGGCGTGATGCGCACGCTGTTCCTGGGCGCGGTGCTGTCGGCGGCGACCAACCTGCTGTTCGTGTGGCTGGCCGGTCGCGGCCACGATGTCGGCGCGCTGGTGTTCACGATTTCGGCGGACAACCTCTCGGCCGGCATCGCATCCTCCGCCTTCGTCGCCTATCTCTCCAGCCTGGTGAACCAGGCATATTCGGCCACCCAGTACGCGCTGTTCACCTCGGTGATGCTGCTGTTGCCCAAGTTCATCGCGGGCTTTTCCGGCGAGTTCGTCGATGCGTTCGGCTGGGCGAACTTCTTCACCGGCACCGCGCTGATCGGGGTGCCGGTGCTGCTGCTGGTCTGGCTGGTGGGACGGCAGCCAGACAGGCTTGTACGTAGAGAACCTGAGGACAAGCCGGTTTGAGGCTGACTCCTGACCTTCCGTCCTGTGTGTAAACAACCATGATCGAATTCTCCCTTCTCGCCGCCCTCCTCGCCGGCCTGCTCGGCGGGGTGCACTGCGTCGGCATGTGCGGCGGCATCGTCGCGGCATTTTCGTTCCGCGCCGACGGCACGCAGCCGCCGTTCCGCATGCATCTGGCCTACAACCTGGGACGGGTGTCGTCTTATGTGCTGTTCGGCGCGCTGGCCGGCGCGCTCGGCGCCTCGCTCAAACTGGCGGATTTCATGCCGGTGCAGATGCTGTTGTATGTGCTGGCGCAGGTCGTGATGATCCTGCTCGGCCTGTATCTGGCCGGCTTCAATCAGTGGGTGCTGATCTTCGAGCGTGCCGGCGGGGTGCTGTGGCGCGTGGTGAAGCCGCTGTTCCAGAAACTGCTGCCGGTGAAGTCGCTGCCGCAGGCGGTGCTGGCGGGCATGGCCTGGGGCTGGCTGCCCTGTGGGCTGGTGTATTCGGTGCTGGTGTCGGCGTTGGCCGCGGGCAGCGCCACGTCCGGCGCCGCACTGATGCTGGCATTCGGGCTCGGCACGCTGCCGAATTTGTTGGGGATGGGCCTGTTCGCCCGGCAGATTCAGCCTTTCATGCAACGACTGTGGACGCGCCGAGCGGCAGGCCTGATGGTGGCGGGATTTGGCGTATGGGGCCTGCTCACGCTGGCTTATTCGACGTTCGCGAACGCCTGAAACAGCGACGCGCGCCCAGCACGCGCCGGCCCGAAGCCACGGCGCTGGCGGCTTACCTGTAGAACTTCTGGCTGAAAACCATCTCGCGCCTGGGTTCGCCGGCCACTTCGACGGTGGCGGTGAATTTCAACGTGTCGGGCGGGGTGACGCGGAATTCGCCCAGATAGTAAATCGCAGTGCCTTCCTTGATCTCGCGCATCTCCACACTGGCCAGTTGCTGGTTGAGATTGGTGACATAGACGGTGAGCTTGGCCGGCACCGGCGAGCGCACGCCAACGTCGTTCTGTTTCAGCACCGACATCGTGACCAGTCCGCGCGTCTTGCTGCGCTCGATCTTGTAGGCGCGCGCGACCTCGGGCTGCAGTTCATCGGTGGTGAGGGCGTTGTAGTGGACTTCGAGCGGGCCGAATTTTTGCGAGATTTCGGCATGCGCAACGGCGGTGACGGAACACAGGCACAGGGCGGCAAGCAGGCGCTTCATGGTCTCTCTCCTTTTATTGTGATCTGTCTGGATTGTAGGCGCTTATTGGCGCATGGCGAGCCAGGCGGCCAGCTCGTCAAGTGCGCGGCTGACCGCCAGATTGGCTGCCTGCGCGGCACCGGCCGCATCATAGGTCGCCAACGGCACCTGCTGCTCGAAGACGCGGCGCCCCAGCAGGGTGCGCTGTTTCAGGTCCACCAGTTCGGCGCGCAGCACCAGCCGCATCTGGCCCGGCTCGCTGGCGGCGTCGTGATAGAACTCGATCAGTTCGGTGTCCAGCAGCATGTCGCCGCGCACATAGCCGCCGGCGGCGCTGACGTTCCAGGCACCCAGGCGGGCGAGGCGGGCGCGCATGAGGTCGGCGAAGCGCTTGCCGGGGCGCTCGGTCCAGCGCGCGAACTGGTATTGGCCGCGGGTGCCGGCACTGCGGCTGAAAACAATCTGCTCGGTGTCGTAAAAGCCGCCGGTGGTGGTGTCGAGCACCAGCAAGGTCGGCACCCGCCGCGCTGCCATCCCGTCCTGCGGGACGTCAGCACGCACTGGTGCGGGGTCGTTCAGTGCAGGATCGTTCAGCACGTAATTCACCACGGTGCGGGTATTGGACCGTTCGCCAAAATTGACGCAGCCGGCCAGCCCGAGGGCAAGCCCCAGCGCCGGCAGAAAAAGGGCGGGTTTCATGGCAGTTTTTCTCCGGGCCCGAGCTGCTGCTGGCCCGGGCCGAACAGGATGGCGCGCGGGTTGGACAGGCGCTGCCCGGCGGTAGTGAGGGTGTCGGCGCTGGTGCGCACGTCGCGGCTGACGTTGGTCAGCTCCAGCGTGCTGGTTTCGGTGAGCTGCTGGATTTGCCCGGAAATCAGGCTGGCTTCGCGTTGCAGTTTTTCCATCGCGACGGTGGCCTCCTTCAGCGTCGCGTTGGCGTTCTCGCCGATGCTGATAATGCTGCCTTCGGCTCGGGTGGCAGCCTGGCTGATGCTGGCACCGGCAAAGCGGAATTCGTCGGAGGCGTCGCGGATGCCCTGCACCACGGCGTCGAGGCTCTGCTTGTTGGCGGCCAGATGGCCGGACAGCTCGTTGAGGTTGGCGAGCGTCTGGCTGATGGCGCGCTGGTTTTCGTCCGACAGCAGCGTGTTCATGCGCTCCACCACCTGCGCGCCGTTTTCCGCCAGCCGCGACACCGCGGTGGCGACCTTGTCGATGTCGGAACTGCCCTCCGCGATGACTGGATAGCGTTCGCCGGGGGGCGCCTCGACCAGCAGCGGGCTGCCGCTCGGTCCGTTGTCGATTTCAACCGATGCGATGCCGGTCACCAGGTTGCGCTTGATGTAGGCCGCGGCGCCGACGTGCACCGGCACGCCCTCGTCGATGCGCGCAGTCACGCTGACGGCTTCGTCGTCATCTTCGGCAAAGCGGTAGCCATCGACCACGCCGACCTTGATGCCTCGTATCTTCACCGGGCTGCCGACTGCCAGCCCGTCGAGCGACTGCTGTTTGAAATAGATGGTGTAGGACTGGTACGCGATGCGGTCGGCCCCGCCCGCCAGCCACACGATGGCCAGCGTCATCAGCGCGATCACCATCAGCACCAGGATGCCCACCAGGGTGTAGCGGCCTTCAGTTTCCATGCGTAGCTTCCTCTTTCGGCACCCGCGCGGCGAAGTAATCGCGCAGCCACGGATCGTCGATGGTTTTCAGTTCGGCCACCGTGCCGCTGCCCAGCACGCGGCCGTTCGACAGCACGATGACACGGTCGATAATCGAAAACAGTGTATCCAAGTCATGGGTGACGAGGAATACGGTGAGGCCGAGGCTGTCGGCCAGCAGCCGGATCAGCGCATCGAAGGCGCGCGCCGATGTGGGGTCGAGACCCGAGGTCGGCTCGTCCAGAAACAGCAGCTCGGGGTCCAACGCCAGCGCGCGCGCCAGCGCCACCCGCTTGCGCATGCCGCCGGAGAGCTCGCTCGGGCGCTTCGTTGCAGCGTCCGGCGGCAGCCCGGCCAGGGCGAGCTTCAGTCGCGCCAACTGGCGACAGGTGGCATGCGGCAGGTCGGTGTGTTCGAACAGCGGGGTGGCGACGTTGTCCTCCACGTTCATCGAGGAAAACAGCGCGCCATCCTGGAACAGCACGCCGAAGCGCCGCCGCAACGCGTTCATCTGTTCGGGCGAACTCTCCCATACCGACTGCCCGAACAGCTCGATGCGGCCCGCCTGCGGCTTCAGCAGACCGATGATTTCACGCAGCAGCACCGACTTGCCGGAACCGCTGCCGCCAATCAGGCCCACCACTTCGCCGCGCGCAACGGAAAGACTCAAATCGCGGTGAATGCTGTGTCCACCGAGCGTGGTGGAGAGGTCGCGGACGTCGATCACGTTGTCGGGCATCAGATATCGAGCTTCACGAACATGACGGCAAAAATGGCGTTGAGGATGATGATGGCGACCAGGCTCTGCACCACGGTGGAGGTGGTATTGGCGCCGACGCTGCGCGCGTCGCGGGTGACCGAGAGCCCCATGCGGCATGCGATCAGCGCGATGAAGACAGCAAACACCGGCGCCTTGCCCAGCCCCACCAGCAGGGTTTTCAGGTCCAGCACCTCGACCACCCGGTCGATGAAGATGGGTTTGGAAATATCCAGTTGCCCCTCCACCACCAGCATGCCGCCGGCGATCCCGGCAATGTCGCCGATGAAGACCAGCAGCGGCAGGGCAAGCAGCAAGGCCAGGATACGCGGGATCACCAGCACCGCCAGCGGAGACAGCCCGAGCGTGGCGATGGCATCGATTTCCTCGGTCACCTTCATGGTGCCGAGCTGCGCGGTGATGGCGGCGCCGGTGCGCCCGGCCACCAGGACGGCGACGATGACCGGCGAGATCTCGCGCAGGATGGCCAGCAGCAGACCGTCGACGACAAAGATGTTGGCGCCGTATTGCTGCGCCTGCGAACCCAGCAGGTAGGCGAACACCACGCCGAGCAGGAACAGCATGCCGATCACGATGGGAATCGCACCGACGAATACCTGGTTCACCTGGGCGCCGAATTCGCGCCAGCGCCAACGCTCAGGACGGCCCATCAGCGTCGCCAGTTCAATGGCCAAGCGGCCGACAAAGTCAAGCAGGCCGACGAGATGACCCCATACCCCCAGCGAGCCGCGCCCGGTGAGCGCGAGCAAGCCTGCGTGGGACGGCCTGGCCTGTGCCGCGGTGGCTGCGCTGTGCGGTGCCACCAGCTTGAACATCGCCAGATGCTGCGGCTGGAAGCCGCGCAGCTCCGGCAGCGGGTCGCCGGCCTGCGGGCGCGCGGCGGCGAGCAGCAGCCACGCGCCGTTGGTGTCGAGCTGGGTGACGCCGGCGCCGTCGAGGATGCGCACCGACTTGCCGGTCAGTTTCGGCAGTGCGGACGCGGCATCGGCATGCCAGACGCCGCTGGCGATCAGCGCGCCCTGTGCCTCGTCGAAGCGCGCGCTTGCTTCGCTCATTCGAGATTGAGCGGGTTGTTGGGGTCGATGCCGGGCATGAAGGGCAGGCCGCGCTCGCGGTGGGTCACCTGATAGACGCAGCCGATCCAGTTGCCGATCACCGCCTCGGCGGTGTCGTGCCAGGTGTTGTCGATCAGCGGCAGCAGGAGCGCCTCGGGGAAGGCCAGCGTCTCGCCCGCCTGCGTGCGGCGGGCGAATTCTGTCAGCAGGGCCTGCGCCTGGCGGTCGAAGTAGCGCGCCGGGAAGGGCGGCCAATGGGACAGGTTTCCGGCCGCGGCCAGCAGCAGGTCGCGCTTGTATTCCTTTAGCAGCGACACCGTGTCGTATTCGGGATGGCCCTGGAAGAACACGGTACGCAGGCCGTCGTGGCTCACCGCCAGGTGCACGCCGGCTTCCGCGCTTTCGACCAGCACCTTGAGCCCGGCCGCCTCGAACTGCGCGCGCGAGACGTCGTTCCAG
>JAHJNP010000249.1 GCA_018820745.1 Gammaproteobacteria bacterium | reverse complement strand
TGGTCGGCTTGCGCCCAGTCGAGCCAGGAGATTTCGTTGTCCTGGCAGTAGGCGTTGTTGTTGCCGTTCTGGGTGCGGCCGATTTCGTCGCCCGCGAGCAGCATGGGCACGCCTTGCGACAGCATCAGGGTGACGAGGATATTGCGCTGCTGGCGCGCGCGCAGGGCAAGGATGTCGGGATCGTCGGTGGGGCCCTCGACGCCGCAGTTCCAGGAACGGTTGTCGTCGGTGCCGTCGCGGTTGTTCTCGCCGTTGGCGAGGTTGTGCTTGGCCTGGTAGGACACCAGGTCGCGCAGGGTGAAGCCGTCATGGGCGGTGACGAAGTTGATGCTGGCGAACGGATTGCGCGAGTTGTCGGCATAGAGGTCGGAGCTGCCGGTGAAGCGGTAGGCGAATTCGCCCAGCGTTTCGTCCTGGCCGCGCCAGAAATCGCGAACGGTGTCGCGGTATTTGTCGTTCCACTCCGACCAGCCGGGCGGGAAATTGCCCACCTGATAGCCGCCTTCGCCGACGTCCCACGGCTCGGCAATCAGCTTGACCTGGCTGATCACCGGGTCCTGCTGGATCAGATCGAAGAAGGCGGACAGGCGATGCACGTCATGCAGTTCGCGGGCCAACGCGGCGGCGAGGTCGAAGCGGAAGCCGTCCACGTGCATCTCGAGCACCCAGTAGCGCAGCGAATCCATGATCAGCTGCAGCACGTGGGGGTGGCGCATGTTGAGGCTGTTGCCGGTGCCGGTGTAGTCCATGTAGCGGCTGCAGTCGTCCTCCAGCAGCCGGTAGTAATACGCGTTGTCGATGCCCTTCAGATTCAGCACCGGGCCGAATTCGTTGCCCTCGGCGGTGTGGTTGTAGACCACGTCGAGAATGACCTCGAGTCCGGCCTGATGCAGGTCCTTCACCATCTGCTTGAACTCGGCGACGGCGGTGCCCGGATCCTTGTCGGCTGCGTAGTCGACGTGCGGCGCGAGGTAGGAGATGGAGTTGTAGCCCCAGTAATTGCGCAGCCCCTGGTCGACCAGATGCTTGTCGTGGACGAAATGGTGCACCGGCATCAATTCGACGGCAGTGACGCCGAGATGCCTCAGATACGCGATCGATGCCGGGTGTGCAAGACCGGCATAGGTGCCGCGCAGGTCGGGCGGCACCTCCGGGTGCTGGGCGGTGAAGCCCTTGACGTGCAGCTCGTAAATGACGGTTTCGTGCCAGGGCCGCCGCAGCAAACGGTCTCCCGCCCAGTCGAAGGCGGGCTGCTGGACGATGCACTTGGGCATGAAGGGCGCGCTGTCTTCGTCGTTGCGCACGTCCGGGCCGTCGGCGAAGCGATAGGGAAATACCGCCTCATCCATGCGAACGTCGCCGTCGATGGCTTTGGCATAGGGATCGAGCAGCAGCTTGGCGGGGTTGCAGCGGTGGCCGTTGTGCGGTTCCCACGGACCGTGCACGCGAAAGCCGTAGCGCTGCCCCGCCTTGATCGCCGGGAAGTAGCCGTGCCAGCAGTGTCCGCTGACCTCCGGCAGGTCGACGCGGGTTTCGTTGCCCGCTTCGTCGAACAGGCACAGTTCGACGCGTTGGGCGACTTCCGAGAACAGCGAGAAATTGGTGCCTCCGTTGTCGCAGGTGGCGCCGAGCGGGTAGGAATTCCCAGGCCAGATTTTCATGTTTTTGGATGCATGACGGTTTCGTTGGCTATAAACAAAAAGTAGGACATATCACATACGAGGAAAAATTGTGGAGAAGCCGATGCTTGAACGGCGCGGACGCGAGAAGGTGATGGCGTTTGTCATGGCAGGGGGCGAGGGCTCACGCCTGCGGCCGCTGACGGCAGACCGCTGCAAGCCGGCGGTGCCGTTCGGGAGCCGTTACCGCATCGTCGATTTCGTGTTGAGCAATCTGGCGAACTCCGATATTCGTTCAATCTATTTGCTGGTGCAATACATGCCGCAGTCGCTGATCGAGCATATCCGCAAGGCATGGACGGTTTCTGCGCTGTTCTCGGAGCAGTTCGTGACGGTGGTGCCGCCGCAGATGACCAAGGAACATATGCAGTTCGGCGGCACGGCGGATGCCGTGTATCAGAGCCTGAACCTGATGAACATGCATCGCCCGGATCTCGTGGCGGTGTTCGGCGCGGACCATATTTATCGCATGGATGTGCGGCAGATGGTCCGTTTTCATTGCGAGAACGAGGCCGATGTCACGGTGGCCGCGCTGCCGGTACCCCTCGACCAGGCTCCCAACTTCGGCATCATCGAAACCGATGCGGCGGGACGAATCCACGGCTTCCAGGAAAAACCCACACAGGCGAAGCCGATGCCGAACGACCCGCGGCGCGCCTACGCATCGATGGGGAATTATCTGTTCAGGGCGGACATGCTGAGGGAGGCACTGGAGGAAGCGCACCGGCGCGGCGAGACGGATTTCGGCCACCATGTGCTGCCGCGCCTGTCGCAGACTCACCGGGTGTTTGCCTACGACTTTGCAACCAACGTGGTGCCCGGCACCAAGCCTTATGAGGAAGCGGGCTACTGGCGCGATGTGGGCACGCTGGACAGCTATTTCGAGGCGCACATGGATGTGCTCGGCATCGAGCCGTGTTTCGACGCGTTCAATCCGCAATGGCCGATTTACTCCAGCCATTACCAGGGTCCGACCGCGCGGGTGATTCGCGGCAGCCTCGATAATGTGCTGATGGGCGCGGCGACCATCGTCAGCGACGCGACCATCCGCAATTCGCTGCTGCGGCGCGAGGTGGTGGTCGAACCAGGGGCCGTGATCGAGGACTGCGTGATTATGGACTATGTGCGCGTCGGCGCCGGCGCCAGGCTGCGTCATGCGATCATCGACCGGCACAACAAGATCGCGCCCGGCACGGAAATCGGCTACGACCACGAACGCGACCGCGCGGCCGGCTATCAAGTCACCGAAGGCGGGCTCGTCGTGCTTCCGCTGGGCGATGTCCGGTATTTCGCCCGCGAGGGGTACCGTAACGGGAGCGGGTATTCCGAGTAGCAGGGGGTTTTTTCTGCCGCCGATCGACCTGATGCGCGGCAGCCCCGCCAGTAATGTGCCTTTTCCCGATTGATTTCCCACCAGGCCGACATGGACACCGCCCTCCTGATTCTCAACGCCGGCTCTTCCAGCCTTAAATTCGCCGTCTATCAGGCCGATGCGGCGGGCGACCCGCAGGCCGTCTATCGCGGGGGCGTCGAGGAGATCGGCCGGAACGGGCGCTTCCAGGTGTTTCACGCGCCCGACGCCGGCGGCCCGATCGATCAGGCCGTTGCCGTGGCAAACCATGAGCAGGCGCTGCAGCAGGTATTGGACTGGCTGGAGGCGCGCCACCCCGGCCTGGCATTCCGCGCGGCCGGGCATCGCGTGGTGCATGGCGGCGCCGACTACATCCATCCGGTGCGGATCGATGCGGGCGTGATGGCGGACCTGGAAACGCTCATCCCGCTGAGCCCCCTGCACCAGCCCCACAACCTGGCGGGCATCCGTGCGCTGGCCCGGCTGCGCCCGGACTTGCCGCAGGTCGCCTGCTTCGATACCGCCTTCCACCACACCCTGCCGCCGCTGGCCCGGCGCTTCGCCCTGCCGCGCGAACTCGGCGAACGCGGCATCCGCCGCTACGGTTTCCATGGCCTGTCCTACGAGCATATCGCCAGCGTGCTGCCGGACTATCTGGGTCCCGCGGCCGAGGGCCGGGTGGTGGTCGCCCATCTCGGCAACGGCGCCAGCCTGTGCGCGATGCGGCAGCGGCGCAGCGTGGAGACCTCGATGAGTTTCACCCCGCTCGACGGCATCCCCATGGCCAGCCGCTGCGGCGCGCTCGACCCCGGCGTGCTGCTCTACCTGATGCGCGAGGAGGGCATGAGCCCGCAACAACTCGACGACCTGCTGCACCACCGCGCCGGGCTGCTCGGCGTCTCCGGCATCAGCGGCGACGTGCGGACGCTGCAGGCGAGCAGCGATCCGCATGCCGCCGAGGCGCTCGACCTGTTCGCCTACCGCACCGCCCAGGCCATCGCCGGCCATGCCGTCGCGCTCGCAGGCATCGACGCCCTGGTCTTTACCGCGGGCATCGGCGAGCACGCCGCGCCGGTGCGCGCCGCCATTTGCCGCCACCTCGCCTGGCTCGGCCTGGCGCTCGACGAGGCGGCCAACCCGCGCCACGGCCCTCGCATCAGCCAGGCGGACAGCCCTGTTTCAGCGTGGGTCATCCCCACCAACGAGGAAAGGGTGATCGCGCGCCACGCCTGGGCGCTGACCGCGCCGGCCAATTTGTAAGCTTGCGCCAACACCATCGAGCCAACCCTCATGTTTGAGCGCATTGAAAAGGAGACACTATGAACAGCCCCCATCCGGCTTCCAATCCCGTCCTCGCTGCCGACGAACTGGACAAGATCAACGCCTACTGGCGCGCCTGCAACTACCTGGCGGCGGGGATGATCTACCTGCGCGACAATCCCCTGCTGCGCGAGCCGCTGCAGCCCGAGCACATCAAGGAACGCCTGCTCGGCCACTGGGGCGCGAGTCCCGGCCTGAGCTTCGCCTACGTTCACCTCAACCGGCTGATCAACAAATACGACCTCGACGCCATTTTTCTCGCCGGCCCCGGCCATGGCGCGCCCGGCGTGCTGGCCCCGGTCTACCTGGAAGGCGCCTACAGCGAGATCTATCCCAACAAGGGCGAAGACGACGCGGGCATGCGCCACTTCTTCAAGGAATTTTCCTTCCCCGGCGGCATCGGCAGCCACTGCACCCCGGAAACCCCCGGCTCGATCCACGAAGGCGGCGAACTCGGCTACAGCGTCTCGCACGCCTTCGGCGCGGCGTTCGACAACCCCGACCTGCTGGTGGCGGTGATGGTGGGCGACGGCGAGGCCGAAACCGGCCCGCTCGCCACCTCGTGGCATTCCAACAAGTTCCTCAATCCGATCCGCGACGGGGCGGTGCTGCCCATCCTGCATCTCAACGGCTACAAGATCCACAACCCGACGCTGCTGGCGCGCATCTCCCACGAGGAACTGGAGAACCTGTTCAAGGGCTACGGCTGGACCCCGTATTTCGTCGAGGGATCGGACCCGATGACCATGCATGCCGAAATGGCCGGGGTGATGGAAGCGTGCGTGCTGGAGATTCGCCGCATCCAGGAGGAGGCGCGGCGAAGCGGCGTCCCCGGGCGGCCGCGCTGGCCGATGATCGTGCTGCGCTCGCCCAAGGGCTGGACCGGCCCCGCCGAGGTGGACGGCAAGAAAGTGGAGGGCTTCTGGCGTTCGCACCAGGTGCCGCTGGCCGGGGTGCGCAGCAACCCGGCCCACCTGCAGCAACTGGAAGCCTGGCTGCGCAGCTACGAGCCCGACACCCTGTTCGACGAGACGGGTCGCCTGTGCCCGGAACTGAAGGCGCTGGCGCCCCAGGGCAACCGCCGCATGGGCGCCAACCCGCATGCCAACGGCGGCCTGCTTCGCCGCGCGCTGCGCATGCCGGACTTCCGCGATTACGCTGCCGAGCTACCCGGCCCCGGCAAGACCACGGCCGAGAACACGCGCCCGCTGGGCAAGCTGCTGCGCGACGTGATGGCGCAGAACATGGACAACTTCCGCGTCTTCGGCCCGGACGAGAACGCGTCAAACAGGCTGGACGATCTCTATGAGGTGACCGGCAAAACCTGGCTCGCCGACATCTACCCGGAAGATGCCGAAGGCGGCGAGCTGTCGCCCGACGGCCGGGTGATGGAGATGCTCTCCGAACACACCCTGGAGGGCTGGCTGGAAGGCTATCTGCTGACCGGCCGCCACGGCTTCCTGTCCACCTACGAGGCCTTCGTCCATATCATCGACTCGATGTTCAACCAGCACGCCAAGTGGCTGGCGATATCGAGGGAAATCCCGTGGCGGGCGCCGGTGGCGTCGCTCAACCTCTTGATCACCTCGACGGTGTGGCGCCAGGACCACAACGGTTTCACCCATCAGGACCCCGGTTTTCTCGACGTGGTGGTGAACAAGAGCCCTGCGGTGACCCGCATCTACCTGCCGCCGGACGTCAACACGCTGCTGGCGACGGCCGCGCAGTGTCTCGAGAGCACCGATCTGATCAACGTCATCGTCTGCGACAAGCAGAAGCACGTGCAGTACCTGGACATGGACGCGGCGATCAAGCACTGCACCAAGGGCATCGGCATCTGGGAATGGGCCAGCAACGACGCCGGTGCGGAGCCCGACGTGGTGATGGCCTGCGCCGGCGACATTCCCACCAAGGAGGCGCTGGCGGCGACGGTGCTGCTGCGCGAACACTTCCCCGAGCTGAAGCTGCGTTTCATCAACGTGGTCGACCTGTACAAGATGGTGCCGCCCAGCGAACATCCGCACGGCCTCTCGGATCGCGATTTCGACAGCCTGTTCACCCTCGACCGCCCGGTGATCTTCAACTTCCACGGCTATCCCTGGCTGATTCATCGCCTGGCCTACCGCCGCACCAACCACGACAACCTGCACGTGCGCGGCTACAAGGAGAAGGGCAGCATCAACACGCCGCTGGAACTGGCGATCGAGAATGAAATCGACCGCTTTAGCCTCGCCATCGACGTGATCAACCGCGTGCCTTCCCTGCAGGTGGCCGGCGCCCACGTCAAGGAGAAGCTGCGCGACATGCAGATCGATTGCCGCAATTACGCCCACGAACACGGGGTGGATCTGCCTGAAGCGGATGCGTGGCGGTGGCCGTATTGAGCAGGATGTTTCTAATCACCGGCCGCGATGATCGAAATTGACGCATCGTTCGGCGAGGGCGGCGGCCAGATCCTGCGCAGCGCCCTGGCCCTGTCGGTGATCACCGGCCAGGCCATGCGGCTGACCCACATCCGCGCCCGGCGCCCGCAGCCGGGCATGAAGCCCCAGCACCTGAAGGCGGTCGAGGCGGCGGCGCAGATCAGCGCCGCCCAGGTGGAGGGGGCGAGCCTGGGTTCGCAGACCCTGCGCTTCGAACCGGCGGGTCTGCAAGGCGGGAAATATGCCTTCGACATCGGCACCGCGGGCGCGGTCAGCCTGCTGCTGCAGACCGTCTATCTGCCGCTTTGCTTCGCCACCGGCCCGTCGCGGCTGACCCTGGTCGGCGGCACCCACGTGCCCTGGAGCCCCTGCTATCACTATCTGCAATGGCAGTGGCTGCCCTGGCTGGCCGCGGCCGGCTACCACGTCGAGTGCAGCCTCGAGCGCGCCGGCTTCTATCCGCGCGGCGGCGGTCTGCTGCACGCGAACATCGTGCCGAGCCGGCATCTCGAGCCGCTGCGCTGCGCCGAGCGCGGCCGGCTGCTGCGCATCCGCGGCCTGTCCGGCGTCGGCCGGCTCGACCGCTCGATTGCCGAGCGGCAGCGCAGGCAGGCGATCGGCCGGCTGTCCGAACTGGCGGTGCCGTTGGCGATCGAGGTCGCGGAGGTGCCCGCCGCTTCGCCCGGCACCTTCATCGTGCTGCAGGCGGAATTCGAAGGCGGGCGCTGCTGCGCCTTCGCGCTGGGCGCCCGCCACAAGCCGGCGGAGAAGGTGGCGGACGAGGCCGTCGACGAACTGCGGGCGGACATTCATTCGGGGGGCGCCATCGACGCCTGGCTGGCCGACCAGTTGCTGCTGCCGCTGGCCTTTGTTCCCGGGGAATCGGCGTTGTCCGTCTGCCGCATCAGCCGGCACCTGCGCACCAACGCAGAACTCTTGGGCTACTTTCTGCCCGTCTCCGTCGCGATCGAAGGCGAGACCGACCAGCCCGGAATCGTGCGCCTGCACGGCGTGGCCGCCCCGGCGCCCTGACATGATCCCGATCCACGAACTCCTGTCGCGCATCCGCTGGGACGCGCAACTCGCCAAAAGCCGTTTCGTCATCGGCTACTGGGATCGGGTCGCGGGCACGGTGCTGCACGCCGATCTGCGCGAGATCAGCTGGGACGCCGACAACCCGACCTTCATCGATCTGCTGGACGAGGCGGGGGCGGTGCACAGCATCCCGTACCACCGGGTCAGGGAGGTGTGGCAGGACGGCAAGCTGATCTGGCAGCGCCATCCGCCGGGCGATATCCCGGCGTAAAGGACGAATCACCGTTCGATTGCCCGGCAAAGCACCGGAATATGAACCAGTCAGGCGGATTGGCTACGGATTTCCTTCAAGTCCGGCAGGCTGCTAGACTGCCCCAAAACCGAGACAAGCATGGCCGAGGCGTCTGATCTTTCCCGTACCGAACCCGCCAGTCCGCGGCGCCTGCAACAGGCGCGCAGCGCGGGCGATGTGCCGCGCTCTGCCGAACTCGCCGCGTGGGCAGTACTGCTGTCGGCGCTGGGCATGCTGGGCTGGCTGGCGCCGCGCCTGATCGATGCCTTGCAGGCCCTGACCGCGGCGGCTTTCATTCACGCCGCGCAGCCCCTTTCCCCGGTTTTCCTTGAAGCGGCACAGGCTGCGCTGTGGGCGGTGTTGCCCGTGCTGGCCGTTATTTTCGTCGCCGCGCTGGTGGCGCCGATGCTGCTTTCGGGCTGGGTGTATGCACCCCGGATCACCCAGGCCGACCTGACGCGTGCCAACCCGTTCAAACCGCTTGCCCGGCTGTTTTCAGCCGATTCCCTTTTTGACGGTTCGATGGCGCTGCTGAAACTGGCGCTCGCCGCCGCCGCGGTTAGCTGGGCCCTGGAAAGCGGATGGCCGGGACTGCAAAGCCTGGCTGGCGGCGAGTCGACGGTGGCGCTGGATGCGGCGGCTGCCTGGGTGGCACGCGGCGTGCTGGCGCTGGCGGCGGCGCTGGTGCTGGCGGCGGCGCTGGACGCAGGCTGGCGCTGGTGGCGCTACCTGCGCCGACACGCGATGACCTGGCAGGAGGTGGTGGCCGAGGCACGCGAAGCCGAAGGCAGCCCCGAAATGCGCGCACGGCTGCGCGGCCGCCAGCAGCAGGCGGGGCAGGGCCGGCATGTTGACGAGGTGATCGGATGAGTGCGCAGGGCGTGATGGTGATGGGCATGCCGGTGAACCGGCTGGCAGTGCCGCTGCTGGTGCTGCTGATCCTGGCGATGATGATCCTGCCGCTGCCCACCTTCATGCTCGACGTGCTGTTCACGCTCAACATCGCGCTGGCGATGATCGTGATGCTGGTGAGCCTGAATGCGCGGCGACCGCTCGATTTCTCGGTATTTCCCACTGTGCTGCTGTTGACCACGCTATTGCGCCTGGCGCTCAACGTGGCGTCCACCCGCATCATCCTGATGCAGGGCCACACCGGGCCGGAAGCGGCGGGCAAGGTGATCGAGTCCTTCGGCAACTTCCTGGTCGGCGGCAACTATGTCGTCGGCTTCGTGGTGTTCCTGATCCTGGTCATCATCAACTTCGTCGTCATCACCAAGGGTGCCGGGCGCATCGCCGAGGTGGCGGCGCGCTTCACGCTGGATTCGATGCCGGGCAAGCAGCTGGCGGTGGACGCCGACCTCAACGCCGGCTTCATCAACGAGGCTGAAGCGCGCACGCGGCGCCACGAAATCGGCCGCGAGTCCGATTTCTACGGCGCGATGGACGGCGCCTCCAAGTTCGTTCGCGGCGACGCCATCGCCGGCATCATCATTCTGCTGGTCAACCTGATCGGCGGCGTTCTGGTCGGGCTGTTCCAGCACGATCTTGGGCTGACCGAGGCGCTCGGGCGTTACGCGCTGCTGACGGTAGGCGACGGCCTGGTGACGCAGATTCCGGCGCTGATCATCTCGACCGCGGCGGGTATCGTGGTCAGCCGCGCGTCGAGCGAGCAGGACCTGTCGCGCGAGTTTTCCACCCAGGTTTTCGGCCGGCCGCAGACGCTGTATGTGGCCGCCGCGGTGCTGGGCGCGCTGGGGCTGATCCCGGGAACGCCTCATCTGGCTTTCCTCACCATCGCTGCGGTATTGGGCGGGCTGGGGATCTGGATGATGCGTCGTCAGCACGGGGTGATCGATGTCGAACCGCTGGAACTGATCGACGAGGACATCGCGCCGGCCGATGTCACCTGGGACGACATCCCGCCGGTCGACGTGCTGGCGCTCGAAGTCGGCTACCGCCTGATCCCGCTGGTCGACCGCAACCAGGGCGGCGGCGCGCTCACCAGGATCACCGAGGCGCGCCGTCGCTTCGCCACCGACATGGGGCTGGTGGTGCCGCTCATCCGCGTGCGCGACAACCTCGACCTCAAGCCCAACAGCTACCGCATCACCCTCAAGGGCGTCGACGTCGCCCACGGCGAACTGCCCAGCGGCCAGGTGCTGGCGGTCGACATGGGCGAGGTGCTGGGGCAGCTCGACGGCCCGCCGGGGGAGGACCCGCTGACCGGGCTGGCGGGTGTCTGGATCGACGCCGGGCGGGTCGAGGAAGCCGAACTGCGCGGCTTTGTGGTACTGGAATCCGCCGAGCTGATCGCGCGCCAGGTCGAGGCCGTGTTCCGCCAGCACGCGCCCGAGCTGCTGGGGCGCAGCGAAGTGCAGCAGCTGCTCGACACGCTGGCGCGCAGCCATCCCGGGCTGGTCGAGGACGTGACGCCGCGCCACTTGCCGCTCACCAGCGTGCAGGCGGTGCTGCAGCAGCTGATCGCGGAGAACGTGTCGATCCGCGACACCCGCACCCTGTTCGAGACGCTGGCGGCGCGCGCGCCGAAAAGCCAGGCGATCGACGATCTGGTGGAAACCGTGCGCGCGGCGCTGGGGCGCAGCATCGTCGACCGCCTGTTCGAAGGCAGCAACACGCTGCAGGTGATCGGCCT
>JAHJNP010000248.1 GCA_018820745.1 Gammaproteobacteria bacterium | reverse complement strand
CGCGCCCGGCTTCGAGCGATTCCTTCAGCGACGTGATTACCCGCGCCAGCGCGGCGTTGGTGGTCGACTCGATCAGGCCCGACAGCGACCGCAGGATGGGCACGCCGGAACGCATCAGGGTATAGAGCTGACGCGAGAACAGTTGCACGTCGATGGGTTTGACGGTGGGCGCAAAGAGAACAAGGCCACCGGTTCCGCCATCGCGGCGCTCGGACTGGCCGGTTTCCTGGATGCTGACGGGCGAAATGCCCCCCCGCATCAGGCTGGTCGCACAATCGGCCGCGCTTTCGGCCTCCAGGAAGCCCTGCATTTTCTCGCCGCCCTGGGTGCGGCCGGTATAGGCGAAGCGTTGCATCAGCTTGTCTCATCCTGGGCGCTTGCCCGCATGGCCTCGGCCAGCGAGGTCACGCCCGCCCGCGCCAGCGCAATGGCCTGGTCGCGCAAGGTATGGCCGGCCATGGACGAACGCGCCGTCGCGACAAATTCGGCGGGACTGTTGCGAGCCAGGTTCTCCGCCAGCGCGGTATTGATTTCGAGCAATTCATGAATGGCGCGCCGACCGGCATAGCCGGTGCCATGGCAGCGGTCGCAGCCCTGTCCCGCGACGTACGCTGCTTCGGCTTGGTCGTCGGCATGCGCCCGCCCGAGCCAGACCTGTTCCTGCGGCGTCACGCTGTGCGGCGCCTTGCAGTTGCCGCACACCTTGCGCACCAGCCGTTGCGCCAGCACGCCCTGCACCGACGTCGCCACCATGAAGGCAGGAACACCCATGTCGAGCAGGCGCACCGGGGTGGATGCCGCGTCGTTGGTGTGCAGCGTGGACAGCACCAGATGGCCCGTCATCGCCGCCCTGAGCGCGATCTGTGCGGTGTCCGGATCACGCATTTCGCCGACCAGGATGACGTCGGGGTCCTGGCGCAGGATGGCGCGCAGCACCCGGGAAAAGCTGAGGTCGATCTTTTCGTTGGCCTGCACCTGGTTGACGCCGACCAGACGGTACTCCACCGGGTCCTCGACCGTGATGATCTTGGTGCCCGGGTCGTTGAGCTCGCCCAGCGCAGCGTAGAGCGTGGTGGTCTTGCCGCTGCCGGTGGGGCCGGTGACCAGCACCAAGCCGTTGGGGTGATGCAGGATGGCGCGAAAGCGCTCGAGCATGTCGGCGGGCATCCCCAGGTTATCGAGCGTCAGGGGGCTGTCGCCCTGGCTCAATAGCCGCATCACCACCGACTCGCCATATTGCGTCGGCATGGTGGACAGGCGCACATCGACGGTGCGGCCGCGCACCTTGACCGCAAAACGGCCGTCCTGCGGTAGGCGCTTTTCCGAAATATCCAGCCCGGATACGATCTTCAGCCGCAGGGCCAGCGCCGGCGCAATCTTGAGGTCGGCCTGGGTCTGCGGATGCAGCATGCCGTCGATGCGGAAACGGATCGCCAGGTGCTTTTCCTGCGGTTCGATGTGCACGTCGGACGCTCCCACCTGCAGGGCATCCTCGAACACCGTCTGCAGCAGGCGCACCACCGGCGCATCGGCCTGCCCTTCGCCCAGCGCCTCGAGGCCGATGATGCTGGCCTCGCTCTCGCCCATGTCGCGCGCGAGTTCCTCGGTCAGGCCGTGGATATCGTCAGTGCGCCGGTAGAGCCGGTCGATCGCCGCCAGCAGGTCGCCCTCCGCGACCACGGCGAGCTGAATGCCTTCCTGGAACAGCCGCGCCACTTCATCGAAGGCGAACAGGTCGGTCGGGTCGGCCATGCCGACGAAGATGTTGCCGTCCCGCCGCGCCAGCGGCATGGCCCGGAAACGCCGCGCCTGCGTTTCCGGCAGCAGTTGCAGGATGGACGCGTCCGGGCTGAATTTCCTGAGGTCGACGAACGGGATCGCGAGCTGCCGCGCCAGCGCCTGGGCAATGTCGTTCTCCCCCGCCATCCCGCTTTCGACAATGATGCGGCCCAGCCGGCGCCCGCTCTTTTTTTGCGCCGCCAGCGCGATGTCCAGATCGGCGCTGGAAATGACTTTCTGCTCGACGAGCAGGTCGCCCAGGCGAATTTTCTGGTGTCCAGGCTGCCTGGATTCAGTGGACGTGGCGGACTCTGTCTGCATGTTTGTCTCGGATTGGCTCGCAAGGATGAGCACTTATCGGCCTTGTCCTGCCCCGTCTTTAAGAAGACGCGTGTCCGGCATGGACTATTTTTTCAATTCGCGGGGTTCCGCCACGCGTGCGCACCAGGCGAAGGTGGCCGGAATCAGCTCATCGGCCCTGCTGTTCGATCATTTCGCCAGGCTGGCTGCCGGGGCGCAGCTTGCCCTGGTAGATAAAGCCGGCGCCGTAGCGGCGGCGGCCATCCGGCGCGGTGATGAGTTCGTTTTCGCTCCAGACCCAGACATGGCCGTCGCGGGTATCGAGGATGAACGCCCGCGCGCCGCCCTTGCCCCCGTCTGCGCCGGCCAGCGGCAAGGCTTCGTAACGTCCCTCTCCGGCCAGTGCAGCGGTCGACAAGGCCAGCAGTCCCAACAGCATCCATCCTGTGCGCATCATGCATCCTTTCATCGTGTCATTTGAAAAGCGCGGCCACCGCGGCTGCATCCAGCACATATTCATGGTTGCAGACATCGTCGTGCACCCGGATTTCGCCGTGCTCGGCGAGGATGGACTCGCATGCGGCCTGCCCCACGCTGCGCAGCATGGAATAGATCTTGGCCGGATCATAGGGGCAGTAGTAGCTGACCGGGCGCGGGTCGTACACGCGCACGTCCTCTTCCGGGAACAGCCGCTCGATCAGCTTGATCGAGCCGAGGCCGAGCAGCTCCTCTGCCCGCACGGTGCCGGCCAGAATCTGCACCCGGTTCCAGCCATCGGCATCGCGCTCGTCAGCGCCCGGCAGCGCCTGCAGGAACAGGCCCGCCGCGGTTTCGTGGTTGGCTGCCAGCCACAGGCGGGTGGGCGTCTGCTCGGACTGGGTCAGGTAATGCTCGAATACCGCCGCCACACTATCGCCCTGCAGCGGCACATGGCTCTGGTAAGGCTGGCGCATACCGGCAGTGTCTAAGGTAAGGGTCAGCGCGCCGTCGCCCAGCAGGGCCGGCAGGCTGCCCGCGGAGAGTTCCGGCGCGGTGCGCGCCATGCCGCGCAGACGCAGCTGCTCGTCGCAGTCCATCACCAGCAGCGACACCGCGCCTTCGCCGCGCAGCTGAAAGGTCAGCCGCCCCGCCTGCTTGAGGTTGGCGGTGATCAGCGTGGCCACTCCCGCCAGCTGGCCCAGGAGCTCGACGACCGGTTCGGGGTAATCGCGCCCCGCGATCATCTCGCGCCAGGCGGGGCCCAGTTGCACCCAGGCGCCGCGGATGTCGAGCTGCTCGAACAGGAAGCTGCGCACGCGGTTGGGCTGGGCGTCGGCCGGATTCAAACCAAACCCCCTACCACAGAGGCACAGAGGCCCAGAGAAAACAAAAGGAAACAGTGCTTACCGGAGTGAGGCTTCAGCATTCTTCGATCCATTGGTTTTCCTCTGTGTTCTCTGTGCCTCTGTGGTTCAAAGCTTTTTTGCGTTCAATTGAGTTGCACCCGTTCGCCCCAAGGCACCGCGCCCTTGCCCTTGACCAGCCAGATCACCGGGTAATTCGGCGGCAGCTGGGGAAAGTCGCCTTCGGCGTCGGTGAAATACACCAGCATGTTGGGGCTGCGGTTTTCCTGCTCGACCCAGTCGAACACCGGGCGGAAATCGGTGCCACCGCCGCCTGAGAGTTCGCTCGGCAACTGCATGGTGTCCCACGGCTCGAATTCCCACGGCGCGGCGTCGGCCACATGGTTGTCGCACGCCAGCAGGGTCACGCGCGCGCGCACCTGGCCCTTCAGCGCGTCGAGCTCGGTGACGAACTGGCGCAGCTCGTCGTCGCTGATCGAGCCGCTGGTGTCGATCGCCGCCACCACTTCGATGCCTTCGCTCGACAGGCGCGGCAGCAGCGCGTCGCCCTCTCGCCTGGACGGCCGCCGCCACGAATAGTCGTCGCGCTGGTTGACCGCGAAGAAGCGTGCCAGGAGCGCGCGCCACGGCAGGCTCGGTGCCAAGAGGCCGTCGACCCAGCGCATCATCGACTGCGACAATTTTCCGGCTTGGCGCGCGGCCTGGGCGGCGGCGGCGAGCCGGTTCTTCCACTGCTCGGCGAGTTCCTCGCGTTCGGCCGGCGACAATTCGTTGGGCTTTTGCGAGGCCTGGCTGCCGCTGCCCTGCTTTTCCTCGGCCTCGCTCTGGCCTTCCTTGCCCTGGCCGCCCGCTTCGCCGGCGTCAGGGTCGTCCTGGCGTTCGTTCTCGTCGGGGCTCGCGCCCGACTCGTTGTCGCTGTCGAACAGGTGCTGGTCGAAGGATTCTTCCGGCGTGTCCTCGGGAATCAGCGGGTAGATTTCCTCCGCCGACAGCGTCATGTAGTTCTGGTCGGCGAGGATGCCGTGCAGCGGCGGCTTCAGGCCTTCCTCGATCAGGATGAGGTTGACCGCGTGGTCGCAGGCGACGTCCCAGCGCCGCTTCACCCGGTGGTTGCGGCGGTGGGGGTGGCCCATGGCGCAGTGCATCGCCTCGTGCGCCAGCACGAACTGCGTCTGCGCCAGCGACAGGTTCTCGATGAAGCCGGGATTGAAATAGAACGCCTGCGCGTCGGTGCCGGTGGTCGTGCAGCCTTCGCCGCCGACCTTCAGCGGCAGGTGCATCACCAACGCGCCGAGAAAGGGGCGCTCCATGATGAGGCGGGTGCGCGCAGCCGAAAGCTTGGTGAGGATCGGCTGCAGGGCGTCGGGCTGCTCAGTGCTCATACAGAACCAGGTCGGTGATGCTGTTGGCCCACTCGGCAAACGCCGGCACGGCAAACAGCGGCCGCCCGACGGCGCGGTGCAGGTCGGATACCAGCATCACGCCCATTTCGCGCTGCGGAAAGCGCTGCGCGTATTTGAGGATGTTGCCGTACACCGCGGCGGCGTTGCCGCTGTCGGCGGCCTGCAGCGCACGCCGCACCAGCGCGGCGGCGACGCCGTACTGCAGGTCTATGCCATTGGGCACGTCCGCAGCGTCACCGGCGATGATGGCGTCGATGTCCGGCATCTGCG
>JAHJNP010000004.1 GCA_018820745.1 Gammaproteobacteria bacterium | reverse complement strand
GATGCGCATCGCCTTCAGCCACGTCCCCGAATTGCAGGTGGAAAGCGACGGTTAGCCGCTATAAGGCTTGACCGGGAAGCCCGCCGACTCTAGAATGCGCGCTCCCTATTCCCCGATAGCTCAGTTGGTAGAGCGACGGACTGTTAATCCGCAGGTCCCTGGTTCGAGCCCAGGTCGGGGAGCCAAACACAGTAAGGCCTACAGTGATGTGGGCCTTTTTTCTTTTCTGCTTCATGTAAGCGATATGTAAGCAGTAGGCCCACAAAAAAGCCCAGCGCGAAAGGCTGGGCTCGGTGTGGGTATTCCCGCCAGGATCAGTCAGCAGGGAGGTCGATGCTGAAGTCACTCAGCCCCTTGCACTCCTCGGCCAGCATGGAACAGGCCCATAGGTAATTTGCCTGTATCTCATCCGACCAGTTGCTGAAGGTTTTGAATCCCGCGCCCTTGGTCATGGTCAGCATTGCGGATAGCTGCGAAAGCCGCGCGGACAATTGGTCTTGAACATCCATGGGCGTTACATGCGACTCAAACTGGGGGGACGTCGGCCCTTGCCCAATATCCGGGCACACGATGTGACCCTGTCATGAGCGGATTTCTACAACGAGTCATTAGGGAAGGTGATGACTTCCTCTTTGGAGAGGAAGGCGTTTGCCTCATCGACTGCCGTTTCATCCGGCAAGCCTGTTGAAGCTTTCAGACTCAGCAGGCCCATAACGAAGTCGGCATTGGCCCGTGCTCTCGACTGCATGACTTCAAGCAGTTGCTGACGTGCGTTCAGCACGTCGACGAAACTGCGGGTCCCCGCTTCAAGCCCTTTTTCCGTACCGGTCAGAGACGCGGCTGCCGAGGTTTCTGCACGGCTGAGCGCCTGCACCCGCTGACTGCTTGCATGAAGTGCCTCGACGGCTTTCGCGGTTCTGAGTGCAACTTCGCTGATCGCAAAATCAAGCTCGGCCTTGGCGCGTTCGAGTTGTGCACCCGCTTGCCGGGTCGAGGCCGTGACATAGCCGCCCGAAAAAATCGGGATGCTGAACTGTACGCCCCACAGATTGGTGATGGTTCGGAGTTGGATTGTGGTGATGGTGCCGCTACTTTCCAGTTGCCTTTGGACGATCAGATCCAGTGTCGGGTAATGGCCAGCCTGCTGAAGCTGAATTTCCTGCTTGGCCAGTTGGACGTTGTGTTGTGCTGCCTGGATTTCAGGATTGGATGCCAGGGCCGCCTCTCGCCATTCATCGATTCGCAAATTGGGCTCCTTCAAGACCAGACGCGCAGGCTGAATCGGATAAATGGCGCTGACCCGTTGCCCGATCGACGCTTCGAGCGCGCGGCGTGTTGCATCGATATTCTGTTCTGCTTCGATGAGCTTGACCCGGGCAGCATCGAGACGCGCTTCCGCATCCAGGATGTCCGTGCGTGTGGTGGCACCAGCAGAAAATCCACGGGTAACCGAGGTCAGCAGACCTTCTAGCGCGCTAACCTCGGCGCGAGCAAAACGCACCACGGCATCGGTATAGAGACAGTCAAAATATTGCTCGCTGACATTGAGGATGAGTTTGATGCGATCGATATCCGTCAGCTGTTCCGCCGAAGCAATACGGGTGTCGGCCTGTTTGTACTTGATCCAGTTGTCACGGCGGAAAATGGGCTGTTTGAGGATCAAGCCATATTCTTCGCTCGTGTAGTCTGGATGGTCTGTCAAGCCATCTGAAAACGTGCGCTTGGCGCGATTGTTGGTGCGCGAGCCCGTGATCGACAGCGACGGCAGCAAACCGGAGCGTGCGCGCGGTTTTTCTTCCCGAATGGCGTCAAGTTCGGCACGGGTCGCACGGTATTGTGCTTCCGATACCAGTGCCAGCTTGACGGCAGTTTTCAGGTCGAGTGATTCAGCATAGCCAGGGTTGCCCGTAAGCAGCGTGAGGGCGAAAAAACCTGCAAACAATCTGGCGGTAGTAATCGGGCACATGAAAGGCAATGTGAATATTCTCGTGTCCAGCATAGCGTCCAGTCGATTGTTCTCCAAGTTGCTCAATATTCGGTCATCGATGTGGAAACACGCCGGAGGAGCGGCCTCACCATGTAGTCCAGCAGGCTGCGCTCGCCAGTCTTGATGACCGCATCGGCCGACATGCCCGGTATCACCTGCTTGTCCTTCAGCTTGCCCAGACTTTCCGGCAGAACCTCGATGCGGCCGAGAAAGTACGGCATGTTGGTGACCGGATCGGTGAGGCGATCGGCCGACACTGAAATGAGACGCCCCTCGACCAGGGTATCGGGTGAACTCTGAAAGGCATTGAATCGGACGTCGGCCAACAGCCCCGGATGCAGGCGATCGATGAGTTGCGGCTCGATACGGACTTCAAGAATCAGGCGCTCGTTCGTCGGCACGATATCCATCATCTTGCTGCCAGGCGCGACCACGGCGTTAACCGACTGCACCTGCAGGCCCACGACGATGCCCTTGACCGGCGAGGTCAGTCGAGTCCGGCTGATCTCGGTCGCAAGGGAGGCCAGCTTTTCCCGGAAGGCCGGCACTTCCCGGGCGACCTCGGCAAGTTCGGTATCCACCTGCTGCAGGAATTCCCGCAGCCTGGTCTCGCGGCGCAGACGAAGTTCGGCAATGTCGCTGTGACTGGCCGCGATGGAGGATTCCAGATCGACGATCTGTGAATACAGATCGGCGCCCAAGCGCTCTTCTTCTAGCAGCTGATTGCGCGGCAAATACCCTTCCGCGGCGAGACCGCGACTGCCTTTCAACTGCTCTTCGAGCAGCGCAAGCTGGATACGCCGGCCGCTCAGCCGAGCCCTGAGCCCGAGCTGTTGCGAGCCCAGCGATGCAATCGCCTGGTCGACCGAACGCAGTTCAGACTGCAGGGCAGCCTGCCGGCTGAAGAAAAGCTGCTTCTGTAGATTCATGTTGCGCAGCGCTTGTGGCTCCTGGGCAGTAACCGCTACAAACTCGGGCGGGAACTCGATATGACTGGCATGGGTGCGCTCGGCCATCAGCCTGGCTTCCAGTGCGATCCCGCCATAGAAGCGTGACTTGATGGCCTCGAGATCGGCGCGCAGCTGGGTGTCGTCGAGCTCGACGAGGACCGTGCCTGCCTCCACGTGCTGTGCCTCGGAGACGTGGACCTTGCGAACAATGCCGCCGGTCAGGTGCTGCACGGGTTTGCGCTGGGATTCAATCACGATCGACCCCGGTGCCGGAACGCCTTCGTCCAAGGGAGCGAGCGCGGCCCACGTGACGAAGCCGCCCAAGCCGACCAGCAGCAGTGCGTAGCCGATTTTCGTCGGCCAGCGCGGATTGCCAGACAGGTCTGTGGCGTGCGCGGCACGATCCAGTCGATCGCCGGATTCTGCAGGCTGCTCGCTTGATGCGTGCAGTCCGAACAGGTTTTTCAGAATTTCGCTTTTGAACATGGCACCCCCGCTTTCGGTAGAGGACATGAATAAACGGTCAGGGCGCCGCCGCCAGCTTGACCGGACTGGTGGAGGCATGCTGCCTGGATTGCTGGGCTGACAGGTTGAGTGCCGCGAGAACTTCTGCCGGCGGGCCAAATCCCTGAACCTGACCGTCGCGCAGCACCAGAAGCAAATCGATTGCTGTGAGCACGCTGGTGCGGTGGGTGATCACCACCACCGTCTTGCCATCGGATTTGAGCTGCCTGATCGCACTGACCAGCGCCGCTTCGCCGGCTTCGTCGAGATTGGAATTAGGCTCGTCGAGCACGACAACAGCGGGATTGCCGTACAGGGCCCGGGCAAGCCCGATACGCTGCCGTTGTCCGCCGGACAAGGCGCAGCCGCCGGTGCCGATCGGCGTCTCGTAGCTTGCAGGCAGGCGAAGAATCATGTCGTGCACCCCGGCCTGCGTCGCCGCCAGCACGATGGCTTCCGAATCGAGCTGGCCGAAGCGGGCGATGTTTTCCGCGACCGTGCCCTCGAACAATTCGACATCCTGCGGCAGGTAACCGATCCAGGGACCTAGTTCCTCCTTGTTCCAGGTGTAGACGTCCGCCCCATCGAGCCGTACCTTGCCGCTCGCAGCGCTCCAAACGCCGACCAGCAATCGGGCCAGGGTGGACTTGCCCGAGCCCGACGGTCCGATGATGCCAACCACGGTATTCTTGGGAATGATCAGGCTAACGCCCTTCAGGATCGGGGTGGTCGAACCCGGTGCCGCGGCGATGACCTGCTCGATACGGTATTCGCCGAGTGGCGGCGGCAAACTGACCCCCTGCCCTTGCATCTGGTAACCGGCAAGCTGTTTCTTGAGCCGGGCATAGGCGCCGCGGGTGCCGACGAACTGCTTCCAGGCGCCGATGGCCTGCTCCACCGGGGCAAGGGCGCGTCCCATCAGGATGGAGGCCGCAATCATGGTGCCCGGCGTGATGCTGGCATCGATGACGAGCAGCGCGCCGACACCGAGGATGAGTGATTGCACCGAGATGCGGGTGAAGCGGGTGATGGCGGAGATGCTGCCAGCGCGATCGCTCGCCACCGCCTGCAAGGCCAGCATCCTGCTGTGAAGCTTGTACCAGCGCGAACGCAGCGCCGGGAACATGCCCATTGCCTCGATCACCTCCGCGTTGCGGAAGCTGTTGGAAGCAAACTGGTTGGCTGCGATGCCTGCCGTGTTTGCGGCTTCGAGCGGCTTCTGGGTGCGCACCTCGGTGAGGTAAGCCAACCCGAGCAGCATGAGCCCACCGATCAGCGAAACCAGGCCCAGCAACGGGTGCAGGAGAAAGATGACGATGATGAAAAGCGGCGCCCACGGGGCATCGAAGAACGCGAACAGCCCGTTACCGGTGAGAAACTGGCGGATGCTGGTCAAATCCCTCAAGGGCTGGTCGGCATTGCTTCCGCTCTGGCGCAGGTTGGATCTGAAGGTACTGGAAAGCACCTTGTCGTTGAGTTCGGCGTCCAGCTTCAAGCCCGCCTGCACCATCAGGCGCGCCCTGAGCCACTCCAGGCTCGCCATCAGCGCAAAGAGCATCAGGACGATCAGGGTCAGCATCAGCAGCGTCATTTCGTTGCGACTGACCAGCACACGGTCGTATACCTGCAGCATGTAGATGGCCGGCACCAGCATCAGGGCGTTGATGAAGAAGCTGAACACGCCCGCAGTGAGGAAGAACTTTTTGAGGGCGCCGAGGGCGCTTTCAAGGACGTTTTTCGATTCGGACGATGGTTGCATGACGCATGCCCCGGCTAACGATCATTGTTATGAAAATATTCACTACCGTCGATATCAACAGGTTCGTCCTGTCAAGCCTTGCGCGGAATTGACCGCTCCCCCTAATAACGCGGCGCATGGTCTGGTGCCATGCACCGCGTCGTGCCGAATGCCGACCCGCCCCATTCCAGAGGACTTCGGGCCGGCCCCCGACCTCACACCAGCACGAAGTCGTTCACCGTCACGGAAGTGGGGTCGGCAACCCCCACCAGCAGGATGGTGCCGCCATCGACGCCATTGACGGTGACCAGGGTGTTGGTCCCGCTCCCGTCATCGGCGATCGTCACCCCGCTGCCGAAAGTGATCAGGCTCAGGTTGAAGGCAGAGAGATCGATCCGGTCCTGTCCTCCAACCGCGTCTGCATCGAAACCGGTGACGATGTCATTGCCAAACCCTGCCCCAAATACCAGGACATCGTTGCCCAGGCTGGTGTCGATGGTGTCGTCGCCGGCGCCGCCCGTCACCGTGTCGTCGCCGTCGTCACCTTGCAGCGTGTCGATGCCAGCCCCACCATCCAGGATGTCATTTCCAGCCGACCCCAGTAGCAGATCGTCGCCATCGCCGCCGAGCAGGATGTCGTTGCCGGCCCCGCCGTCCATCTGGTCATTGCCCAGACCACCATCGATCGTGTCGTCACCGTCGTCGCCGAGCAGGAAGTCGTCGCCGTCACCGCCGAGCAGGGTGTCGTTGCCGGGCCCGCCCGTGATCGTGTCACTGCCGGCCCCGCCATCGAGAAGATCGACGCCGACCTGACCGTCGATGATATCGTTGCCGCCCAGCCCCAGGATGGTGTCGTTCCCGGCCGTGCCGATGAGAAGATCATTCCCCGCGGTACCTGTAATGGTCCCGCCTTGGAGCAAGACTTCCTGATCAGCGAACAGCAGGCGCTCGATATTGAACAGCCTGTCGGTGCCGTCGATGATGAGGTTGTTTGCGCCGCCCCCACCACCGCCCCCACCGCCACCGCCCGCGACGACGGTGTGCTCCACGGTGTAGGAACCGTCGGTGTTCTGGGTGATGATGTAGTTTGCGAACACGTCGCGATACACGGCGGTATCGAGGCTGGAAGTTGCGGGGTCGGCCCACTCGATGCGGCGGACGATTTCCAACTGGCCGGGGTTGATTTCTCCGGTCAGCATGCGGGCCTGAATCTCAGTGAGACTGTCGATCTCGAAGCTATTAGCCGGGTTGGGCATATTGACCCGGACCACCGCGTTCAGCCAGGCATCGCCGTCAATGATGTCGTTGCCGGCCTTGCCGACGAAGCTGTCGTTGCCAGCGCCACCGAGCAGAATGTCGGAAGGATTGTCCTGCACGAAGGTCACGACGTTGTTGCCGTCGCGCTGGACGGCAGTCGGGTCAAGCACGACCACGTTGTGGGTCTCGCTGCCCCAGGTCCAGTTCACCCGGTCCAGGTGGGCAACCAGCTGGTCGAAGCCTTCGATGCGATCCACGCTCTCCTGCAACAGGACACTGGAGAAGGACTGCAGGGTATCGTTGGGGTCGAATATTGCCGCGGCCCCGTTGGCGGCAATGGCCCCTGCCACGATATTGCGGCCGATCAGGATGTCGTTCTGGTTCCAGCCCGACAGCCCTTCGACCAGGTCGAAGCGGTCGCGCAGGATGAATTGCTCCTGATTGACGAAGATGGGAATACCCAGGTCAGAGATCGCCCCGACCGGATCGCCCTTGTGGATCGCCCAGTCGAAGCCGGCCATGCCGTTGCTGCGCTGCACGCCCGCGCCCTGGAACATGATGTCGTCGCCGGACTCGCCGTCGTAGTCGGTATCGTTGCCCTGGCCGTTGAGCACATCGTGGCCGATGATCGGACTGTTGAAGAAGAGTTCGGAGTTCTCGCCGGCCAGGGTGTCGAAGCCCTCGCCGCCTTCCGACCAGTCGTCCCCGGCGTTACCCAGCAGGAAGTCGCTGCCGTTGCCGCCGAGCAGGAAGTCGTTGCCCTCGCCAGCGAAGATCTCCTGGGCATCCGGGCCGGTCATGATGAAGTCGCTGCCGGCGTTGCCAAAGCCCAGCACCAGGCCGGAGCCCATGTGGATGACGTCGTTGCCGTCGTCGCCGTGCAGGAAGTCGTCGCCGCCGAGGTTGGTGATGATGTCGTCGCCAGCGCCACCGAACACCTTGTCGGCCTCGTAGCCGCCGTCGAGGCGGTCGTTGCCGCCGTCGCCCCAGATGGTGTCGATGCCGATGCCGCCGATGATATGGTCAGCTTCCTCGGTGCCACCCAGCACCACATGGTCGGCCCCCTTGTATTCCAGGAAGTCCCCGTCGCCATCGTTATCCAGATCGCGGCGCACGGTCATCGGGGTTATCGAATTGAGAACCGGGTCGTCCCATTCCGGATCAGGCGTGAACTGCAGGCTCTGGTCCATCTCCAGGATATGGTTCGCCGTGTCGAACAGGATGCCCGGCAGGTGTGGCATGCCGACATCACCGAGGTCGGTGTTGCGCATCACCAGCTTGGTGAACGTGTTGTTCTCCAGCTCGTTCAGCATGTTCATGCCCTGGGTGCGGCTCAGGTAATAGAAGCGGTCGCCGTTCTGCAGGTTTTCCAGCTGGGACTCGAACACGAAGTTGAAAGTGGAACCCAGCATGCCGCCGAATTCCTGTTTCTCCTCGGCGAGGCCGCCGATCCACAGGTCGATGTTGTTGAGACCGGAATTGGCTGCGGTCCAGATCCCCGTGCTGTTAAGGAAGTCGAGCCGGTCCGCCGGCGCGCCCGTTCCACCGAAGACCATCAGCGTGGCTGCGGCGCGCTTTTCGTCCAGCATGGTAGCGCCCGTGATGGTGTCGTGCAGGCCGTAGGCCGCAATGAAGTTGATGATCGAGGTCGGGTTGTTGATGTGGCTGCCGAAGTCGGCCCAGCTGGCGTACGGCGCCAGGCGCGAATCGCCGGTCATTTCGAAGAACTGGGCCCGGGCATCGTTGAACGAGGGCACCCCGGTGTCGCGGGCGCGGGCGATGTTGATCGTGGGCAGATCAAGCGGCAGCCCCAGCAGGTTGTTGCGCAGGGCCTCGATGACGAACTCGTCGATCTCGTTGCCGGTCTGGCGCGTCATGCCGCGGATGATCGCACCCGCCGCTTCGTCCGCGGTGACTGCGCCATCCTGGTCGAACTCGACTGGGTTGAGGAAGGCTTCGATCAGGCCGATGTCGTTGGGTGTGCCGTCCGGATTCAGGCGAGCAACGGTTTCATTCAGCATCGAGTGGCCGAAGCGATACACCACGTTGGCGAACTCGGCGAAGATCGCCGGATCGAGATCGGCGCTGTGTGAAAACACGAAGGGATCGATCGCGGGCTGGATCTTGCGGGCGAATTCCTCGAACACCAGGTGCTGGTATTCCATTTCCGTCGCGAAACGGGCAGTCTGGAACAGGCGCTCGCCGTCCCAGTTGAGGCCTGCCGGCGTGGTCGGAATCACGGTGACGTCGGTCAGCAGCCATTCGTTGATGAAGGCGAGGTCGCCCGAGGCCAGAATTTCCAGTTTGTTGGCTTCCACCAGGCGGTTGTGTTCGGCGTGGAAGATGGTGTGGACAGCCGTCAGACCGATGTTCTCGTTGCCGCGACCGTCGCCGGTGATGTAGTGGCGGTCGAGCAGCTCGTTGTCATATTCCAGGCGGGCACCCGTTTGCGGATTGGTCTCGATGGGGTTGCCGGCGACACCGTCCGTATCTGCAACCAGATTGCCGGCGGCATCGAAGACCGGCACGGCGTTGTGGGCGATGTCGTCAAGGAAAGCGTGTCCGGTGCGGATGGCGTCGACCACGCTGATCGGCGCGGCGGGATTGCCTTCGACCAGTACCGTGCCGTCGTCCTCGGTTCCCATGATGCCGTCGCCCCCGGCCGTGCGCATCACTACTTGCGCAAAGCCATTGGGCCCGCGGATGAATTCGCCGTAATCGTCAGTGGCCAGCAGCGGCACGTTGAAGATGTCGGCGTCGGTCAGCTGGATGCCGAGCATATCGGCAGCCTGCGTCTTGACCTCGGCCCAGTTAGCGATACCGCCATTGGCGCCGTCCAGCAGATGGCCGGTGGCAAGCGGCCTGCCGTTCACCATCTGGTACTCGCGCAGGAAGACCTGGTGCGAGGGATGCGACGTGTAGGTCTGGTTCTGGTCGACGAAGGGTGTGGTCGAATTGGCGTGTTCGTGGATGTCGTCCGCAGTTCCCAGTACGCCGTCGGGTCCAGGCTGGTTGGTCGCGCGGGTCAGCACCATGAAGTTGGTAGGTCCTCCCTCGACATACAGCGGGTCGTCCGGCTGCAGCGGGATATACACGGTGCCGCTGCCGCCCTTGCCAATGAGGTCGAGACCATGGTCGAAGAACTGGCCGAACAGTGTCATCCAGCTATTGAATGAAGGTGACAGCCCGATGTCGGGTGACAGGTTGTTGATCTGGATGGTGCCGTCCTCGTTGACCGGGATGCCGAGATCGCTCATCAGGCTTGTGACCGCAGTCGAGCCCGCCACGACCGTGGCATCGGCCGCATCGCTGGCAGCGGTTGCGGCGGCCGCGGCCGCGGCGTCGACGTCGGCCTGCGCTTGTGCAGTCGCCGCATCGGCGGCTGCGGAGGTCGCCGCATCGGCTGAGGCTTGAGCCACTGCGGCTGCATCGGCTGCAGCCTGGTTCGGCGCCACGGCATCGGCCACGGCCTGGTCGTAGGCCGCTTGCGCAGCGGCAAGCACGGTCGGGTCGGTTGCCCCGGCAATGAGCGTGTTGAGTATCGCCAGCGCGTCGACTTCGGCCTGCTGCGCCAGCACTGCCGCAGCGGCCGCATCGCTGGCCTCCTGGGCATCGGCGTCGGCAATCGCTTGTGCACTGTTGGCTACAAGCGTGGCGGTCGTGGCGGCGGCCAGCGAATTGTTGTACGCGGTTTGCGTAGACGCCACGGAGGCATCGGCCCTCGTCAGAGTGGTGTTTGCGGCGGCAAGGGTGGCATCAGCGGCGTTGCTGTCCAGCACTTCCTGCTGGTAGATCGCGTCTGCAGCGGCCCAACCATCAGGGTCAAGTATGGGATCGATCGCATCTCGGGCAGCCAGCGCCGCACTCTCGGCGGCGGCAGCGTTGGCGGCCGCTGTTGCGGCGTTGCTTTGGTTAATCTGCGCCCCACCCTGGATGACCTGTGCGAAATTCAACCAACCCAGGTCGGCATTGGCTTTCGCTTGCAGCGATGCGGCGCTGCCAGCGGCTGCTGCGGCCAAGTCTGCAGAGGCAGTTGCTGTCGCTGCGGTCGATGCGGCCAGCGCATCGGCAGCATCCGAGGCGGCCACGGCCTCATCGTAGGCAGTCTGGGCAGCTGCGACGGCGGCGGAGCCG
>JAHJNP010000247.1 GCA_018820745.1 Gammaproteobacteria bacterium | reverse complement strand
TCCTGTTCGTCATGGGCCGGCTCGCCATCGGCGTGCCGCCTGTGATCAGCGCCGCGGCCGAGGGCTACACCGACCCGCTGCCGCAGGCGCTGGTGCTCACCGCCATCGTCATCAGCTTCGGCATGACCGCGTTTGTCATCGTGCTGGCGCTGAAGGCGCGCGCCGAGCTCGGCAACGACCATGTCGACGGCCGCCACCACGATGAGGCGCGGCATCGATGAACGGGTTCGATCATCTGCCCATCCTGCCGGTGGTGCTGCCGCTCATCACCGGCATCGTTCTGCTGGTGCTGCGCGGCAGCAGTCTGGCGGTGCAGCGCGGCGTCAGCTTCGCCGCCGCCCTGGTGCTGATTCCGCTGGCGATCGCGCTGGTGCAGACGGCCAGCGACGGCACCCATCTGGTCTACGCGCTCGGCAACTGGGTCGCGCCCTATGGCATCGTGCTGGTGGTCGACCGCCTGGCGGCGTGGATGCTGCTGACGACTGCCCTGCTGGCGGTGTTCGCGCTGCTGTATGCGATCCGCGGCAGCGACACGCAGGGCCGCCACTTCCACGTGTTGTTCCAGCTGCAGCTGTTCGGTCTCAACGGCGCCTTCCTCACCGGCGACCTGTTCAACCTGTTCGTCTTCTTCGAGATCCTGCTGCTCGCCTCCTACGGCCTGCTGCTGCACGGCGGCGGCCGTCAGCGGGTGAAGGCGGGGCTGCATTTCGTCGTCATCAATCTGGTCGGCTCGACCCTGTTCCTGTTCGCCGTCGGCACCCTGTACGGGGTGACCGGCACGCTCAACATGGCCGACCTCGCGGTGAAGCTCGCCGCCACGCCGCCGGACAATCTGGCGCTGGTGCAATCCGCCGGCCTGCTGCTGTTCGCCGTGTTCGCGCTGAAGGCCGCGCTGCTGCCGCTCTACCTGTGGCTGCCCGCCGCCTACGCCCACACCAGCGCGCCGGTGGCGGCGCTGTTTGCCATCATGACCAAGGTCGGCGCCTATTGCATCCTGCGCGTCTACACGCTGATGTTCGGCGACGACGCCGGGCCGGTCGCCCACCTGCTCGACCCCTGGCTCGCCCCGCTGGCGCTCGCGACGCTCACGCTCGGCATGCTCGGCGCGGCGGCCAGCACCACGCTGCGACAGCAGGCGGCCTACCTGGTGGTGGCCTCGATCGGCAGCCTGCTCCTGGCCTTCGGCCTCGGCAGCACCGATGCAATCGCCGCCGGCCTGTACTACCTGCCGCACTCCGTCTTCGCCGCGGCCGCGCTGTTCCTGCTGGCCGACTCGATCAGCCGGGCGCGCGGCGAATTCGCCGACCGCTTCGAATCCGGCCCCGAAATGCCGGGCGCGCGCGTACTGGGCGGGCTGTTCTTCGTCGCCGCCGTGGCCATCGCCGGGCTGCCGCCGCTGTCGGGCTTCCTCGGCAAGTTCATGCTGCTCAAAGCCGCGCTCGACTCGCCGCTGATGCCCTGGGTGTGGAGCATCGTTCTGGTCACCGGGCTGCTGAGCATGATCGCGCTGGCGAGGAGCGGCAGCCTGCTGTTCTATCGCACCCACAGCCCGCACGACGCCGCGTCGCTGACGCCGCCGTCGATGGCCGCACTGGCGCCCGTCGGCGGCCTGCTGCTGCTGGTCGCAGGCCTGGTGATCTGGGCGGGGCCGCTGTCCGATTACGCCCACGCCACCGCAACGCAACTGCTGCAACCGCAGCAGTACGTCGATGCCGTGCTAGGAGTCGCGCCAAGACCGCCCGAAGGGCGAGCACCCGCAAGGGGTACGCCGGCGGGTTCCCCGCTGCTGGGCAGCGACCCTTCCGCAGTGTCTGGCGGCGTACCCCTTGCGGGTGCTGCGCCATGAGACGTTTGCTGCCGCATCCCCTGCTGACCGTCTCGCTCGCCCTCCTGTGGCTGCTGCTGGTCAACCAGCTGTCGGCCGGCCACATCGTGCTGGGCGCGCTGCTCGGCTGGCTGATTCCCTTCGCCACCTCGCGCTTCTGGCCGGAGCAGATCCGCGTCCGCCACCCGCTCACCCTGCTGCGCTTTCTCATCGTGTTCGTCATCGACATCGTGCGCGGCAGCTTCCACGTCGCGTACCTGATCCTGCTGGGGCCGGCCCGGCTGCGCCCGGTTTTCGTCGCGGTGCCGCTGGCGCTCAGGAGCGATCTCGCCATCAGCCTGCTGGCCAACACCATCTCGCTGACGCCGGGCACGGTGTCGGCACACTTGAGCGCGGACAAGCGCACGCTGATCGTGCACACGCTGGATACCGACGACGCCGCGGCGCTGGTGGCCGAAATCAAGCAGCGTTACGAGACGCCGCTGAAAAAGATCTTCGAACAGGAGGATTGAACATGCTGAGCACCGTCATCCCGATCGCCTTCGCGCTGGTCAGCCTGGCCTTCCTGCTGAGCTTCTGGCGCCTGCTGCGCGGCCCCGACGCCCCCGACCGCATCCTCGCGCTCGACACCCTCTACGTGAACACCATCGCGCTGTTGGTGCTGCTCGGCATTCATCTGGGCAGCGCGATCTATTTCGAGGCGGCGCTGCTGATCGCGATGATGGGCTTCGTCGGCACCGTGGCGCTGTGCAAGTACCTGCTGCGCGGCGACATCATCGAATGAGGACCGGGCAGCCATGATCGACATCCTGCTTTCCGTGCTGATTCTCACCGGCGCAATTTTCACCTTCATCGGCTCGCTCGGGCTTGCCCGCCTGCGCGACTTCTACACCCGCCTGCACGGCCCCACCAAGGCCACCACGCTGGGCGTCGGCTGCCTGCTGATCGCCTCCGCGCTGTACTTCAGCGTGCGCGAAGAAGGCGTCAGCCTGCACGAGGTACTGGTCACACTGTTCCTGTTCATTACCGCGCCGGTCTCCGCCCACCTGCTCGCCAAGGCGGCGCTGCACCTGAAGGTCAGATCGCTCGCCGCCACGCCGCCGGACAATGACGCGGCAGATTGAACGCGCCCGTTATGTTCGCTATGCAACAGACGAAAGAAAGCAAACCCACGTATTCTCACTTTAAGAAGCCAAAACGACTGCGGCGCATTCCGCTGCCGCACATCAACCCAAAGGATTTACCCATGCGCACTCCCCTCATTGCACTGCCCCTGCTGGCCACTTTTCTGCTCTCCGCCTGTGCCACCAACGATCTGGGCGACTCCCGCGATCTCTCCAAGACCCAGACGGGCGCCATCGTCGGCACCGCGAGCGGCGCGGTGCTGGGCGCGATCATCAATCACAAGAACCGTGGCAAGGGCGCGCTGATCGGCGCGGTCGGCGGCGGTCTGGCCGGAACCGGCGTCGGCTACTACATGGACACGCAGGCCAAGGATCTGGTTAAGCAGTTGCAGCCGGAAATCCAGCGCGGCGAGATCAGCGTCGACAAACGCGCCAGCGACAACGCCCTGCTGGTCAGCATGACGGCCAACACCGGCTTCGACACCAACTCCTACATGTTGAAGCCCGGCTACACCACGACGCTGAACAAAATTTCCCGCGTGCTGAACCAGTACGGCAAAACCACCGTCACCGTGATCGGCCATACCGACAGCGTCGGCTCCGACGCCGCCAACCAGACCCTGTCGGAAAATCGCGCGCAGTCGGTGATGAATTATTTTGCCGGCCAGAACGTCAACCCGCTGCGCCTGGAAGCCTACGGCAGGGGTGAATCCGAGCCGCGCGCCGACAACGCGACCGAAGCCGGCCGCCAGCTGAACCGCCGGGTCGAACTGTGGATCCTGCCGGTGGTCGCGAACTAAGCGGCCCTGTTTCGCCGGCCCCGCGCCGGCGCAATTCCTGTTCTCGCGAAGGCACGCAAAGAAACCCAGGGTCAGGGGTTTCTTTGCGTGCCTTCGCGTTTTTCGTTTTGCTCCCTACCCGAGGCAGGATGGTTTTTTCGGTCTAAAGTGAAGCCATGACCCACTGGCTTCACTTCCTGGCACGCCTGGTCCTGCCCGCCTGCCTGATCCTGGGGCTGGCCGCGCCCGCCAGCGCGGCGATGGTGCGGGTGCTGACGGTGGAGGGTGCGATCAGCCCGGGCAGCGCCGACTACCTGCTGCGCGGCCTCGACAAGGCGATCGAGGATCAGGCGCACTTGGTGGTGATCGAGATGGACACGCCGGGCGGGCTCGACACCGCGATGCGCGACATCATCAAGGCCATCCTCGCCTCGCCGGTGCCGGTCGCCACCTATGTCTCGCCCCGGGGCGCCCGCGCAGCCAGCGCCGGCACCTACATCCTGTATGCCAGCCACATCGCGGCGATGGCGCCGGCGACCAATCTGGGGGCGGCAACGCCGGTCGAGCTGGCGCCCACTGGCGGCAGCGACAAGCCCGCATCGCCGGCTCAGCCCGATGCCACCAAGCCTGCCGACGCACCGCCGGGCGACGCCAAGATGCGCAAGGCAGTGCACGACGCCGCGGCCTACATCCGCGGCCTGGCCGAACTGCGCGGGCGCAATGCCGAGTGGGCCGAGCGCGCGGTGCGCGAGGCGGTGAGCCTGCCGGCGTCCGAGGCGCTGGAACTCAAGGTGATCGACCTGGTGGCGACCGACCTCGACGATCTGCTGCGCCAGGTCAACGGCCGCGTCATCAAGATGAACGGCGAGACGGTCACCCTGGACACCGCCAATGCCGTCATCGAGCGCGTCCAGCCCGACTGGCGCAGCCGCCTGCTGGCGGTGATCGGCGACCCCGGCATCGCCTACATCCTGATGCTGCTGGGCATCTACGGGCTGATCTACGAATTCTCCAATCCCGGCATGCTGTTCCCCGGCGTGGTCGGTGGCATCTGTCTGCTTCTGGCGATGTTCGCGCTGCAGGTCATGCCGATCAACTATGTCGGGCTGGCGCTCATCATTCTCGGCATCGTGCTGATGATTTCGGAAGCCTTCATGCCCAGCTTCGGCGCCCTGGGGGTGGGAGGGCTCATCGCCTTCGTCATCGGCTCGGTGATGCTGATCGACACCGACGTTCCCGGCTACGGCATTCCGTGGGCGCTGATCGTTCCGGTGGCGGTCACCAGCGGACTGTTCAGCTTCTTTGTCGTCGGCATGGCGGTCAAGGCACGGGCGCGGCCAGTGGTGACCGGTGCCGAGGAAATGATCGGCGCCCGTGGTGAAATCCTGCAGGACATGGAGCACGAGGGCTGGGCCCGCATCCACGGCGAGCAGTGGCGGGTGCGCAGCAATGTGCCGCTGAAACGCGGCGACCGGGTGCGGGTGCGCGCCCGACACGACCTGATACTCGATGTGGAACCGGACCAGGATGGTTCATAAAGGAGAAAGATCATGTTTGAATTCGGCGGGTTGACCATCGTCTTTATAATTGTCGCGCTGCTGGCCTCCAGCATCCGCATCCTGCGCGAATACGAACGCGGCGTGGTGTTCATGCTCGGGCGCTTCTGGAAGGTGAAGGGGCCGGGGCTGATCATCATCATTCCCGCCATCCAGCAGATGGTGCGGGTGGACCTGCGCACCGTGGTGTTCGACGTGCCGAGCCAGGACGTGATCTCGCGCGACAACGTCTCGGTCAGGGTCAACGCGGTGGTGTATTTCCGCGTCATGGATCCGGCCAAGTCGATCCTGCAGGTGGAGGACTACATGAACGCCACCAGCCAGCTGGCGCAGACCACGCTGCGCGCGGTGCTGGGCAAGCACGAACTTGACGAGATGCTGGCCGAGCGGGAAACCCTCAACTCCGACATCCAGAAGGCGCTGGACGCGCAGACCGACGCTTGGGGCATCAAGGTCTCCAACGTCGAGATCAAGCACGTCGACATCGACGAAACGATGGTGCGCGCGATCGCCAAGCAGGCCGAAGCCGAACGCGAACGGCGCGCCAAGATCATCCATGCCGAGGGCGAATTGCAGGCCTCTGAAAAGCTGCTGGCCGCGGCCGAGATTCTCTCCGCCAGGCCGCAGGCGATGCAGCTGCGCTATCTGCAGACGCTGTCCAACATCGCCGGCGACAGGACCAACACCATCGTCTTCCCGATGCCGGGCGAACTGATGAACCTGATGATGCGGGGCACGAAACCCGGCGAGTAACGGCAAGAAAAGCGCTGAACCATTCCGTCATCGCGAGGAGCGGAGCGACGTGGCGATCCAGAGGCCATTGATTTCGCTGGCACTTGTGCCCTCTGGGTATTCTGGATTGCTTCCCGCCGCGCTTCGCTCGCGGTCGCAATGACAGAGTGCTTTCCAGCCATGTCGACCGAAAACCCCTGTGCCCGCAAGGTTGCGGGTAGCAAGCCGGCCCGCATCACGGTATCCTGATACCCAATCCCGAATGCACTCGGGAACCTGTGCCCGCTACAACACTCTGTACTGGCACTGCCATTATTCATTCACGTGAGGAAACCACATGAACCCGCAAGTCACTACCCTCGGCCGCAGCCAATCTGCGGCACTGTCGACCAACAAGGTCGTCAAGAACACCTACATGCTGCTGTCGATGACGCTGGCGTTTTCGGCGCTGACGGCCGGCCTGTCGATGTCGCTGAACCTGCCGCATCCCGGCCTCATCATCACCCTGGTCGGCTATTTCGGCCTGCTGTTCCTGACCACCAAGTTCCGCGACAGCAGCCTCGGCATCGCCTTCGTGTTCGCGCTGACCGGCTTCATGGGCTACACGCTCGGCCCCATCCTCAACGCCTACCTGTCGCTGCCCAACGGCACCCAGGTGGTGATGATGGCGATGGGCGGCACCGCCGCGATCTTCCTCGGCCTGTCGGCCTACGTGATGACCACCCGCAAGGACTTCAGCTTCATGGGCGGCTTCCTCGTGGTCGGCATCCTGGTCGCCTTCCTCGCCGGCCTCGGCGCCATCTTTTTCAACATGCCCGGCCTGTCGCTGGCAGTCTCCGCGATGTTCGTACTGCTGATGTCCGGCCTCATCCTGTACGAAACCAGCAACATCATCAACGGCGGCGAGACCAACTACATCATGGCGACGGTCACGCTGTTCGTCGCGATCTTCAACCTGTTCACCAGCCTGCTGCACCTGCTGGGCTTTGCCAGCAACGATTAATCATCGATGTCACTGGCAAGCGAAACGGCGTCCTTGAGGGCGCCGTTTTTTATCGACACCCACTGCCATCTCGACGCGGCCGAGTTCGATGCCGACCGCGACGCCGAGTACGCGCGCGCCGTCGCCGGCGGCGTCACCACCCTGGTCATCCCTGCCGTCAGTCGCGACAACTTCGCCGCGGTGGCCGCCACCTGCGAACGCTACCCCGGCTGCCTGCCGGCCTGGGGCCTGCATCCGATGCTGCTCGATGTGCATCGCCCGGCACATCTGGCCGACCTGCGCGCGCAAATCGAGGCGCAGCGCCCGCTGGCCATCGGTGAAATCGGGCTCGATCTGTTTGTGCGCGACCTCGACTACGCCACCCAGGAGTTCTTCTACGTCGAGCAACTGAAGATCGCGCAGGAATACGGCCTGCCGGTGCTGCTGCACTGCCGGAAGGCAAACGACCAGCTGCTGAAACACCTGCGCAGGATCCGGGTGCGCGGCGGCATCGCCCACGCCTTCAACGGCAGCCCGCAGCAGGCGGACGAATTCATCAAGCTGGGGTTCAAGCTGGGGTTCGGCGGCGCCTTCACCTGGCCGCGCGCCAACAACCTGCGGCGGCTGGCGGCCGACCTGCCGCTCGACGCGATCGTGCTGGAAACCGACAGCCCCGACATGCCGCCGGCATGGATCGGCCGCGGCCGCAACGCGCCGGGCGAGTTGCCGCGCATCGCGCAGGTCCTGGCCGAACTGCGCGGTCTGGATATCGACGCGGTGGCGCAGGCCACCACGCGCAATGCACGCGAACTATTCGGCCTAAGGACTCGTTAATGAATAAATTGGGCATACGCTGGGGTCGCTTTAGGTGCAGCCCTAGGCGCAAGACGCGCGGTTGTGTCACTCACAACAAGCGGCTTGCAACACCGGGATGCGCCAAAAGCGACCCCAGCCCGGAGGGTTGCTGCGTATTCGGGCGTCTGCGGCGTTGCGAGGCTTGCGAATGGAACGACCATTCGCTGCGCCTCGCGCCTTGCATCCATCCCGAATACGAAGCAACGTATGCCCAATTTATTCATTAACGAGCCCTAAGTTGAGGCTGCCTCAGCTCACGTAGCCAAACGCACCCACCCACTCCCCGCGACGGTAATCGATGGCCAGCCAGTTGGGCACATAGGGGCGCGGGTTGGCGATGGGAAAGTCGTCGGAGGGCGGCGTGGGACCGCCTTCTGCCACGCTGCAATGCCGGGTCATGATGGGCCGGAATCGCACCGCCAGCCGGTCGTTGACCGGCGTCGACCGCTCCGCCGCCTCGCCGAAATGCACCCGCTTGCGCAGCAGGCAGGAAAACAACAGCTCCATCTCGGCGACCAGCGGGGTTGCACGCCGCGCCAGCGCCTTTCGCGCCGCCCGGGTGAGCCTGATTTCCAGCGTTTTATCGTGCAGCGTTATGTTCATGGCAGCTCCTGAACGACATCATCCGTGGCATATAACGGCCAGACCGGGCCGCGCTGTAATTCGGAACGGGCGGAGCAGCGCCGGGCGTCATCCAGCACACGGCGCTCATAGCCAGCGCCGCACCCGGGTTTTGTAGGTCCGGTAGTCGTCCCCGAACTTCGCCTCGAGATGGGCCTCCTCGTGACGGATCACGCCATGGCGCAGCATGACCCAGATCAGCGGCGCGAACAGGAGCGGCCACCAGGTCGCCAGCAGCATCGACACGCCCGCCAGGATGAACCAGTCGCCGACATAAATCGGATTGCGGCTGAAGCGGAACGGGCCGCCGGTGCACAGGCTGGACGCCGCCACGTAGGGATTGACCGTGGTGCGGTGGCGCCAGAAGGTCGCGAGCGTCCACACGAACAGCCCCAGCCCGATCCCCACCAGCAGCCAGCCCGACGGCCGCGTCATCACGCCCCAGTCGAGCGGGAGCGCATGGACCTGGCGGTCCAGCCACCAGCCGCCCAGCATCGCTGCCGCATAGGGTGCGGGGGGCAGGATCAGCGTGCGCGGGCGGTGGGCGTGGTCGGGCATGGCGATCCGGCAGCTCAGTCCGCCACGGGAATCAGCAGGACCGGCACGGTCGAACGCCGCACGGCGCCTTCGGCCACGCTGCCGAGCAGCCAGCGCTCCACCCCGCGGCGCCCGTGCGTGCCCAGCACGAGCAGGTCGGCCGGCCAGCTGGCCGCTGCCTCGGCAACCGCCGCCGCGACATGCTGGACCGGGGTCGCCGTATCCAGCAGCCGGGTTTCGACCTCGAGTTCGGGCGCCTGCACGCTGTCCCGCGCGGCGGCGAGGATCTTTTCGCCGGCGGCACGACGCGCATCGAGCAGGGCGTCGATATCGATGCTGAGTTCCGGCCCGTAAGGCATGAGGCCGATATCGACCACATGGATGATGCGCAAGCTGGCGGACAGCCCCTTGGCGAGACCGACCGCATGCCGGAGTGCTTGTGCGGCGCCGGGGCTTCCGTCTATGGCGACCAGGATTCGTGAATACATGCTTGCTCCTCGTTTGGCGGACTGCGCGGGGCCATGGTGCGCGGATCGCGCGTTGCCGGCACCACACTGCTTCTATCTGAGATCGCTGTGCGAAACCGCGCGCAGAAACTCGTTTCGCATCTGGTCGCTGGTCTTGAAGCAGCCGGTGAAGGCCTGGGTGACGACGCGCTCGTCGCCGCGCCGGTCTTCGCCCAGCAGCAGGCACAGCTGCTCGGCCTCGATGATACAGGCCGCCCCTTGCGCCTGACCGTGCGTCACCAGCGCTTC